>JAAYRP010000049.1 GCA_012518715.1 Alcaligenaceae bacterium
ACCACTCGTGCCGCTGAGCGCAGTACAGGAAAATACTGTTGCCCTAACCAATATAACCACCCGGCACGCTCCCAGCCCTCAAAGCTCATGACATCACAGCTACCCTGATAGCGCAACGCCGCGTGCCATTGCTCAATGGCGCGATCATCATCAATACCAAACTGAAATTGCGCCGGTGTGAGCCGTACAGCATCGTGCCAGTTAGATCCTGTACTTAACCAGCGACTAATCACATCAAAATGCAGTTCGGCTCCAGCAAACCGTTGCGCTAAATGGGCAAATAGCTGTTGATTTTGCTCTGGTGAAAAATACATCAGCACCCCTTCCATAACAAAGGCAAACGTCGCCCGTGGATGCTTCTTTTGGAGTTTCTCCATCCATGTCGTTTCAAACATGCATGAGGCTATATAAGTCTCATTCGCTAAAGGAGCTAATAACTGCTTTCTAAATGTTATTACCTCGGGCACATCAATCTGATAAAAAGGTGTATCTGCTACCTCAGCCCCTAGACGCTGACAACGTGTATCTAAGCCATAACCTAAATGCACCACCACAGCATTCGTGTGATTTTTTACAAACTGGCGCACAATCGCATCAAAATAAGCGGCTCGCAAAACCACCCCTGTCATACTGGCTGGCGCCTGTTCAAATTTGGCAAAATCATAATCAATTTTTTGCACTAGTTCCTGTGCGAGTGGGTCTTTTAGTAATGTCGGAACCTGATGCTGCTCTCGCGCTCGCGCATACAATGGAATAAAAAGTGTTTCACATACAGCGGAAAATGAGTGAGCAGAAGTACGCATCCCATAGCTCTCCTTTGGATTAAGATTTTTATCTATTTTTAATTATTAATTAATTATGACACCTTATCAAAAATCTTTCCTTAACCAAATGCAAAACAAGATTTTTTTTCACATTAAATAATTTAAAATGGCCCTTTAAATATAAAAAAAGCTCCTATAAAAATAAAAGAAAACCCAAGAGCATGGTTTAAAGTAAAACTTTCTTTTAAGTATAAAATAGAGAAAAAAACAAACACCACTAGAGTGATGACTTCTTGGATGGTTTTAAGCTCTGCTGCGCTATACACCTGATGGCCAATACGATTCGCCGGCACAGCCAAACAATATTCAAATAAAGCAATAAGCCAGCTAATTATAATTACTTTAGACAATGTACTATGCGGGTATTTCAAATGCCCATACCAAGCCAGCGTCATAAAAACATTAGAACAAATTAATAAAAGTATAGGTACAACTTTAGGTAACAGCATAGTCTAAACCCTCTTTTTTTCTGCCGTATCAGCGCCCTTTTTCTCCTACTATAACCTCAGCATTCGGACGCTTACATGCTAAGATTAACGTTTGTTTGCCCTAAGCTATCACATATTATGCGTTCTCTGTTTGCTTTATCTACGTTTCGTCACCACATACAAAATAACGCCTATCTTTGGGTCTGTTTTGCTATGATAGTTGGGGTCATGGGTACGGCATTAGCCAGTCCGCTATACCCAATTTATCAGACAGCTTGGCAGCTTACTGCAGGTGATATTACGATCCTGTATGTTATCTATATGGCATCTGCACTCAGTAGCCTTTTATTTCTTGGTCGGCTTAGTGATCAAAAAGGCTTCGTTTTTGTGCTCAGAGTCGGACTCATTCTTATTACTACTGGTATTTTTCTATCAGCTATTGCCTGGAGCTATACTTCGTTTTTAATAAGCCGGATTTTTATTGGCTTGGCCTCTAGCTTAATTGTGACCTCAGCCTCTATTGGTCTCACCAAACTAAGCCGCTCTCGAGACTTACAACGAGCGGCCGCCACTACAAGCCTATTGATCGCATTTGGCTTTGGGGTGGGCCCTGTTATGGGTGGCCTAATCGCCCAATGGGCACATTACCCACTACGCTCTAGCTACTTTCCCTCAATGATAATGGGGCTTATTGCTATTTATGCCATGTTTTTATTGCCTGCGGCCCCACATCAACCCCAAAACCCACCCAAAAAAGCCAGTTGGTGGCGTCCATCTTTGCATATCCCTAGCGCTCAAGCACGCACTCCTTTTTTCGTTGGGGCCTTTGCTGCCTTTGCTGCATTTTCTATGTTTAGCTTGTTTGCTTCACTCGCACCAAGTTTTATGGATAGTATGGTGCCGTGGCATGGGCCTGCCGTCAGCGGTCTTTCTATTGGCATTATTCTTTTTATGTCCTCGGGTTTTCAGCTTTGGGTACGCCAATGGCCACTAAAACGTAGTCTACTTATTGGTCTTTTTGCTTTTAGCACCAGCAATCTCCTGCTGATCGCCAATCTACAACACGCTTCCGTGCTCCTTTTTGCTAGTAGTTTAATCCTCACTGCTATGGGCCATGGCTTATGTTTGATTTCAGGCATGGGTATCGTAAATCACATTGCGCTTCCTGAGCATCGTGCTGCCACCACTTCTAGCTATCTGATCATCGCTTATCTAGGCGCCATCGTGCCTATTCTTGCACTGGGCTTTTTAGCAGACCTTTTTTCAATGCCAGTGGCCTTGGTCTGTTTTTGCTTCGGTTTATTTATTTTTAGTTCTACTCTAGGGGTTTTGGCCTTCAAAAAACTGCGCCTGCCCGCACTCACATGACAAAAGTGTTAATTACTATACAATGAACCTCGAGTGCGTGAATGATGCGGTTTTGCGCCACATACTCACATCTTATCAACAGGGTTGTCCACAGGTTTTGGGGATAACTTTAAAAGTCGATTTACACTTAAACTCCACACCAGCCCCCTCGTACACTCAGGAATACAGCACGATAAAAAATCGATACACCTCTTTCTTCGACTGTAAGAAAATCAAAATTTAACTATTAAAAACAAGCACTTAAAAGAAAAAGCTAATTTATAAAATGAAAAAACAAGCGTAAGTAAAGCGTCAGAGCCTTCTTGACTCTGACGCTTTTTTATGCGTGTCGATTTGTAACCATCCAAAAAAATGGCCCTTGACAAAAAAGATATCCACTATTTATTGCTTCTCGTTCATCTCTCTGTCATATGAAGAGAATTTAGCGACAAACTCGATTGATTAAAGCGGGCTGCGCTATAAATGGGTTCACATTACCTTGGATAGCAGCAATACGCTGATTCCGAATCTGCTCCCAACGATCAACTGGATACGCCTTAGCCCACACGCAATACAAACGACGCTCCTGTGCGCTTAAATTCAAGTTGTACTCATTGACCATGTAAAAGGTAATACGTGCAATACGACCACGTACCGCTTCTGGAGGCTGAACCCGACGCCCTTTGAAATCCACAAGCATACGACATTGCCCATACATACGCGGTGTCCGGCTCCACACACTAAACCGAAAATTACCGCGATCATTGTTTACCTCACCAATCGCCGGAACCAGGTTATGCAAATCGCCTTCGGCTTTGGCATACACCGGATCATTTTTGGCACAATGCGAGCGCCCCCCCTGTTGCCAACACTGCCGCTGGTGGCCAATAGCCCAAGCGGGCACCACATGCTCCCATTCCACTCTTCCCGCGCGTCTAGGATCTTTGCGAATGCGATAGCCACAAGAGTTCAAATCTACTACTTTATCTTGGTACGAGCAACCACAATAAAAGGTTTGATTCATCCCCTGATGCACTAATGGCAGCATCGTTTTAGCACGGCTAAAATTTCGATGCCCTACCTCATTTTTTCGGCTGACAAGCTCTGTGGCGCTACCAGGCACAGCCACACATAATAAAAACAAAAGAGATACTAAGCGTTTC
This sequence comes from Alcaligenaceae bacterium, assembly GCA_012518715.1. Lineage (GTDB taxonomy): Bacteria > Pseudomonadota > Gammaproteobacteria > Burkholderiales > Burkholderiaceae_B > Paenalcaligenes > Paenalcaligenes hermetiae. The sequence goes on from JAAYRP010000049.1 coordinate 3,763, forward strand.
ATAGCGCCTAGTGTACTCGTGTTGCTCGTGCCTTGCCTAGTTAACTACGGAGTGGGCTCCGCATGTAAAAATCGTAATACGGGCGTGGCATCCTGCAAAGCATCGGCCATATCATGCAAAACACCCACCAATACAGGATCATGAAGCTGCTGTGCTGCCATCAATCGGTGCCAAGCAATAATGCTATATCCAAAATTAACTAAACTTAATAATCCTTTTGGGGTGTCCGTACCCATCCACTGCAACAAGCGTAGTATATGTCTTGCCATACGCGCACGCCATTGCGCAACCTGTTGTGGTGGACGTTGCTGAATCACGGTACGCAAGCTTTGTATCATTTGTGCTACCAATCGACGCCCCCATCTTTGCGTTTGACGAGGCAGCAAATAAAAGCTTCCACATACTAAGGCCGCACCAAGAATCAATGCCGCCAAGCTGACTTTGTTAGGAGTGATTTCTGGATTTTGACGGCGCAAAGCGGCGATAGGCTCCCCACGGGCAAACTGTTGACTAAATAAACGCAACTGCTCTACTGTTTCTGGCGAAACCTGCAAATCCCGCCGCCGTATTCGCCGCTTGGGCCTCTAGCTGTGATATATCGATATTGACACGACGCAACATCTGATCAATTTTGTGCTGATCCTGCTCAGTCAATAAAATCACTGTAGCCTGTGCCGAATCTGCGGCCAGCTGACGCACCTGCTTATAAAAACGCTGGCGCGGGCTTTGTGGTGTGCCCCAGCCGGTAATAATGGTTCCGACCAGCACACCAATCAATGTACATTGGATGCGCGCCCACGCTAAATCAAAAGCCTGGTCAGGGGCTAATAAAGCGGGCAGCACAACTACCGATACCGTGATCCCTGATAGCAAAGCGATATAACTACGCACCCCTTGCAAAATATGCAAAGCCCCTGCGCTTAAAAAAATCACCATTGCCATCAAGACCAACTGCCACAAAGGCTGGACTAGCGTCAGAATCAATAGTCCTGCCCCAGCCCCAATCAGCGTGCCGATCACTCGATAAATGGCACGCTCTACCAATACGCCACGAGTGGATTGTGCAATAACCCATACCGGCATCGCCGCCCAGTATGGGTTATCGACCTTTAAGATCACGGCAAGGATAAAAGCCAACCACGCCGATAACGCCAACAGCATGGCCTTTTTTATCCCAGCTCGATTCAGTTGTATAAAAGCACCAGTTTGAGCTGTCATCTCCCATTTAATCCTTGTCATCTATTTGACATTTTGTAGTGGATGGGCGATAACCGATTGATTAAATTGGTTAACTTTATTATGTCGTCCTTACCCCCCTCTCACCGTATCGCTTTAGAGCAACGCATCCAGCCCTTGTTACAAGCCCAACGACAAGAGCCAGTTGTTCTTCATCATGACAATACCGCTTATGTAGTGAAATTTGCACGTCGTGAAGCAGGTCGTTTATGGCGTGAACATCTAAGTAGCTTTATTCTCTGGCTGCTATTTCAACAGCGCGTGTCACCGTACCAGCTACGAGCTGGCTCTATCGCGCACGAAGCCCAACGTCTACGCCAACTCAGAGCGGCTGGAATCACTGTACCCGCCCTCTATCTCGAAACCCCTGATTATATTGTCATGGAACACTGTGGCGAATCCGTCGAGTATCGATTACGACGCACCCCCTACGATCGTGATCTTTTACAAGCTATTGTCCAAAGCTTGATACAACTACACAAACAACAGCAATGGCATGGCGGCGCTCAAGTACGTAATCTAACCATTAAAAACCAACTGCTATATCGCATAGACTTTGAGGAAAACACCGGCAATGCCATGCCTTTGGCCTTGGCCCAAGCCTATGATGTCTTGCTTTGCTTTAATTCACTTGCCACACATATCCAGCAAAACCAAGAACTTGGCGTTGAATTACTACAAGGGTATCTGCAGCAAACGCAACAACCCGAAGTACGGCATCTACTCATTAAAGTCGATCGCTACTTGCAAAGACTCCAACGTTTGCTGCCTTTACTTGGTAAAAAATTACAACACAGCAAAGACATACGCCAAACCCGTTACTTTGCCGCCATTTTGCATCAAAGCCTACAGGCTGACGCGTCTTTTTAGCTTAAATAGGTGTTTTTTAAATTACTATAATTGGTGGCGCTATAGCTAAAAAATTGCTTTTCTTTCTCCGTCAAGGGACGCACTGCTTTTGCTGGACTGCCGACATAAAGATAACCACTCTGCAAACGCTTACCCTGGGGCACCAAACTGCCAGCACCAAGAATTACCTCGTCCTCGATCACTGCCCCATCCATCACAATACAGCCCATACCCACTAAGATACGGTTACCTAAGGTGCACCCATGCAAAATGACTTTATGCCCTACTGTAACCTCATCGCCCAGCGTTAACGGGTAGCCCTCGGGGTTAAACGGCCCAGCATGGGTGATATGCAAGACGCTACCATCCTGAATACTACAACGTTTACCAATGCGAATCCGATGCATATCACCACGTATGACAGCATAGGGCCAGACTGAAGAATCCTCTCCTATCTGCACATCGCCAATAATCACTGCTGTGGGGTCCACCCACACGTTTTCCGCCAATTGTGGTGTGAGGTTGTTAAATGGGCGCACGTTTGTTTTCATATTGATCTCCTTTTAGATAAGCCTGTACTTGCAGGCCATTGGCGTTAACTCCAGTAATCAAAACCCGCTGTCCTACCTCCAGGGGCGCTTGCGCATAAGCCGTATAAAAGGAATCCTCCACACGTACACGCCCCCGTCCTTCCGCAAAATTCTGACTTACAATGGCCTCTTGCCCCACCAACTGATCTAAGCCCTGATTTAGCTTAGAACGGGATGAGGATTTTTCTGTGTTTGACCAACGAATACCCACTAACACCGCCCCCACAATGCTAACGGCCAACACGAAAAGCTGCAAAATGACCGGCGCTGTAGGGAATAGCCACAAGAAAATCCCCACTACCACGGTGCCCAAGCCTATCCACATTAAAAAAGCCCCGGGCAGAATAATCTCAAGTAACAGCAACAATAACGCCGCACTCCACCAATACCATGGCGAATCAAAAAGCGCATGAATCATGATGACTTCACTTGTTTTAATAGCTCTGAAACCCCAGCCACAGCACCGGTAACACCCGCTGCCTCGATAGGCATGAGCACCAACTTACTGTTGTCCGATGTGCCAATTTTTTGAAGTGCCTCTACATATTTCACACCAAGAAAATACTGAATAGCTTGCACATCGCCCTCTTGAATCGCAGCCGACACATCACGTGTAGCACGGGCTTCCGCCTGCGCTTCGCGTTCGCGAGCTTCTGCGATCAGTATCGCTGCCTGCTTTTCCCCTTCGGCGCGCAAAACAGCAGCCTGTCGCATTCCTTCGGCTTGTAAAATCTCAGCCTCTTTATCGCCATTGGCTTTGGTGACCACTGCACGACGATGGCGTTCTGCCGTCATTTGTAAATTCATGGCCTCCTGTAGCTCGGGCGACATATTTAAATCTCGTATTTCAATACGAGTAATTTTAATCCCCCATGGTGCCGTAGCGGCATCCACTGCTGCTAATAATCGCTCATTGATTTCCTCGCGATTAGAAAGCATATGATCGAGCTCCATCGACCCCAACACCGAGCGTAAATTAGTCGTGGTCAAATTAATCACCGCATGCGTAAGATTATCCACTTGATAAGCCGCCTTAGGCGCATCAATAATACGAAAAAACACCACCCCATCAGCTGTTACTGCTGCATTATCCCGACTAATTACGGTTTGAGAAGGAACATCTAAGACGGACTCCATCATGGATAACTTATGGCCAACTCGATCCATAAAAGGCACAATTAAACTTAAGCCCGGCTCTAAGGTGCGCGTATAGCGCCCAAAACGCTCCACCGTCCATTGCTGTCCTTGAGGCACTACTTTGACTCCACCAGCGATTACCGCTATTGCCAATACCACTAACAAACCACTAAAAGATAATAAGGCGTCCATGCTTGCTCCAAAAAAAATAAGCCGATAACACATTATCGGCTTATACAGTAATAAATTAAACCTCTACAAGACGCTATAAGCGAATGCCTGAGCTATTAAAAACGATAAATAGAAGCCACGCCAGAGTCTGTCGGCATATAACGGGTAGGGATCACCATAACCTGACCACTGCGGCGTAGTACCATTTCCGCTAAATCATCCAATATATCCTCGGCATCAGGAGCCGTAAAATCACTTAACAGCTCAACCTGACGCGAATCACGATGGATACGCCCAGCGACCCGTTTATCCGCATCGATGAGTAAGGTTTCCACCCGCCCATCCAGAATGGCAGCCAAAGTACGCTGCAAATCCCCATTCGCCAAGCCAGTTCCATGCTGCTGATTAAATTTAGCTACTGTATCCTGTACGCGCTTAGCTGCTATCGGCTCAACAATCTCCCAAACTTTTTGACGTAATTGATCTACAGTCAAGGCTGACGGATCAATCGACACGCCCTGCTCTAGCAAGTAGGGATTATTAGACAGCTTACGAAACACCCCTTGATACTCTGCGAGCGTCACCAAGACCAATGGAAGCTGACTGTGCTTACTCACATGCTCGTGAACGGCTTTATCCACCACTCGGAAAAAGCGCTCCACATCCACTTCTAAGGCATCATTTTTGCCCCCATGACCATGGTGCATAGCCATTCCTGGCCGGGCCGCCGGTCCTAGCCCATAATTTGCGACTTTTTGGTAAGGCTCCGTTAAATCTGTACCCAGCGCTTTATCGACGGTATCCGGGAAATCATGATCAAATACCACAAAGTCCAACGCATCCCGATTACCCTCAAATACTTTGATCGCAGAACGCGTTAAACACAATACTTGAAAGCGATCTTGGGTTTGGGTTTGTCGCAATAAGGGCTTGATATGCCATGAATCCGATACCACGGCAAAATCTGGTGTAGCCCGCTGCAAATGAAAGACCTCAAAACGATCGGCATTCGCCAAAACCGCTATACCATCTAGCGTATGCTGCCAAAAATCCAAATTTTCTGCTAAGTCATAAAAAGGTTTAAGCAAAGACTGATATTCCTTAGCGGGGTATGTGGAGTCTAATGACTGCTCCAACTGCTTGACTAAGTTTTTGTAGCGTATCGGGTCTTGCGCGTTCTCGGGGTGGCTCCGATGAGTGGCTTGATACAACGATAAACAAGGCCCCTCTTGCTTTTGAAGCAAAGACTGCAAGTTTTGTATATTGAGCTGCTGCATAATGCCTCCTAATGTAGGTAAAGGATGGGTAAGCACAATCAAGCAAGCAGATCTTATTTGTTTTGTGCCTTTCCTATCGCCGAAGTAAGCACTCGATTTAACTGGCGTGTGGCCTCTGTGATCGCTAGAACGATATTATCTGCACGATGCTCCGCACTGACTGGCTGCATCCCTGCTGGCCGCGCCTCCACAAGACAACGTTTGTCTTCTGCTCCGGCTTTACCACTATTCACATCCGATAAGTGATATTCCACACGCGTTAAGTGTTGACGCTGGTGCTTCAGCTCTTGGGTTGCTATCGCTTCGATACGCTCGCGCAAGCTTTCTGTATTTTGAATGTGATTATCTGTATTTATTTGTATTTGCATAAGACATCCTTATTCATTAATAAAATCACACAAAAGCCAAGATATTTATGATCTTGCTTTATTCCATAGTACCTTATTTTAATTTTTTTGTTCGCTCCAAAGCTTATTCTTATTTTTTCTTTTCAATTTCTTTCAATTCGCATAACCATAACCGCAAAGCAAGAACAACTAGGAAAAACCCCAATAGTATGATATACTATATCTTTAACCCAAATAATTAATAATTACAGGAGTTCTTTATGTTTAAACACATTTTGCCTCAAGAAGCACACGTTCATTCCCGTGCTCAACAACCTACTTTTGACCGTCATCTACAACAATCTGCTTTTGCCCCACTTGCTACGGCGGTCCACTCTGGCGCTACTCGTCTTTTAAAACGTTTATCTAGTCGACGTTTCTCATAATGAAAAAGCTGCGTATAACAACGCGGCTTTTTTTATATCGATACCATCCCAACAATTAGGGCTGATGACTTTGATGGGAACGCTTTAGCGCCAACCCAAGAGCCAACATGCCCCAGCCTTGAAATATCAAATCAATAGCAAGCAAAACCCCCAAGATCACCAGACTGTTTTCCGGCCATCCCATGGCTATTAACAACCCCGTCAACAGACTCAAAACCCCACTCAGGGCTAACCACCGCCACCCTTGTTGCGCACGATTCTGATACCAAATCCATAAACGCAATGCTCCCATCGCTATTAACGCGCCACCTAGCAAGAGAGTTAAGACCGCCGCCCCCGCCACAGGGTTAGCTAAAGCGAACACCCCAGCCAATACATAGAGCACCCCCACTACGCTCCACCAAGCAAATGCTTGCCAAGGTTTTAACCCCCATGCATGCACTAATTGCGCTGCCCCACCAATAATCATTAACATCGCAATGAAAACAACACTGGCTAAAGTAGCCGCAATCACATAGATCATGGCGAGCCCACCCAGTAGTAATAACACCACACCAAGCCCGACAAACCACCCCCAACGCGCACGCAGCTGTTGTAATACATGAGCAAGCGCTTTTGCTTTATCCCCATTCATCATCTACTCCTTAATTAAGCTCTACATTATTTTTCATCATAAACCCATTTTCGTCTAATATAAATGATGAATACTTATCATTTATATTGAATTTTTACTGATTCATTATGACCAAACAAACAGATAACTTCTGGCATCAACGCTTTCTTCAAGATAGCTACTTCTATGGCACACAGCCTAATGACTTTTTAAAAGCGCAGGCCCATGTTTTACCCAAAGGTGGTCGCGTGCTTTCCATTGGCGAGGGCGAAGGCCGTAATGCCGTATTTTTAGCCGAGCAAGGCTTTGATGTCACCGCGCTTGATGCAGCGCAATCCGGTTTAGATAAGGTTCAGCGTTTGGCCACAGAGCGTGGTGTAACTGTGAACACCCTGTGCGTGGATTTAAATGACTATGTCTTCGAACCACAACAATGGGACGCAATTATTAGTATCTTTTGTCATCTCCCCCCAGTATTACGAGCCCGTGTACACCAAGGCGTGGTCCAGGCGCTCAAACCAAACGGGGTATTTCTTTTAGAAGCCTACGTGCCTAAGCAACTGCAGTACGGTACAGGCGGCCCCAAAAACCTAGACCTGTTATATCAAGCTTCTAGCTTAAAACAAGATTTACAAGGTTTGAATTTTATCCTGCTTGAAGAAGTCGAACGAGAAATTTATGAGGGAGATGGTCACCATGGTCTATCCGCAGTTGTGCAGCTCATCGCTAAAAAAACGCCTAATCCCTAAGCCGTAGTGGCGGACCCTCATAAATAAAACGCGGGTACGATTGCGCTAATTGAAAATGTACGCTTAT
>JAAYRP010000050.1 GCA_012518715.1 Alcaligenaceae bacterium
ACAATTACAGTTATAAACCGGTACTTGGGCAGAGTCTCCCGTACCTAAAAACTCTAAACTAAAACCCATTTTATATAATAGGCTGTCGCTCCTTCTCTACCCACGCTAGCTCTGACTCAGCTAGCCAAAACGATATGTCCGGTCAAAACAGCACTTCCTCTTAAAGCTCTACAGTTAAAAAATCACAACCACCTTGAGCGCTCTAATCGTTGCTACAGCAACTGCCTAGGACTGTCAGCCAATTGCACAATAAGGCGGCGTGAAGCTTTATTAAGGCCCGTAAGCTGTACAGACACTCCCTTTTGGCTTAGTTTAGTATGCACCTTTTCCAAGGCCTCAACAGCAGTCAGATCCCATACATGGGCCTCTGAGAAATCAAGGACTACCGACTGAATAGGTTCATTTAAATCAATACTGTCAATAAACTGTCCGGCGGAGGCAAAAAACAGCTGGCCGTGGATTTTATAAATACGGCAATTACCCTCTTCGGACAAGAAATTACTGACACGTAAAAGATCCACCACTTTGTGGGCAAAAAAGACAGCTGACAGTAAAACTCCAACTAAGACGCCTTTGGCTAAGTCATGCGTCCAAACCGTCACAATCACAGTGGCAATCATCACCACACTAGAGCTGCGTGGATGCACCACCACATTTTTTAAGGACTGCCAGTCGAAGGTGCTTATTGACACCATAATCATCACAGCCACTAAGGCTGCCATCGGAATACGGCTGACCCAGTCCCCTAAAAACACAATCAAAATCAACAAAAAAACACCGGCACATAAGGTAGATAAGCGCCCTCGTCCGCCTGCTTTGACGTTGATTACGGATTGACCAATCATGGCACAACCGGCCATTCCACCCAAAAAGCCCGTTGCTACGTTAGCCACACCTTGGCCCACACTTTCACGATTTTTATTACTGGGGGTGTCAGTCATATCATCCACAATAGCGGCTGTCATTAGTGACTCTAAAAGACCCACCACCGCTAAAGTTAAGGAATAAGGCAAAATAATGTGCAGTGTTTCCATATTCCAAGGAATATCCGGCATGAGGAACACCGGCAACGTATCAGGCAACTGCCCCATATCACCTACTGTCCGAACATCTATGCCGAACAGGACCGTAACCGCCGTTAACACCACAATAGTCACTAAAGGTGAAGGAATAACTGTAGTAATATGGGGTAATAAATAAATAATACCTAAACCGGCAGCCGTCAAAGCATAGACGTGCCACGTCACATTAGTTAACTCAGGCAGTTGCGCCAAGAAAATCAAAATTGCCAATGCATTCACAAAACCCGTTACGACGGATTTAGATACAAAACGCATTAAGCTGCCCAGTTTAATCAGACCAGCAAAAATCTGTATAAACCCGGCTAAAATCGTAGCAGCTAATAAATACTGTAAACCATGATCTCGTACTAAAGAGGCAATAACCAGTGCCATTGCCCCTGTAGCTGCAGAGATCATACCCGGACGCCCACCCACAAAGGCAATAATGGTGGCAATGCTAAAAGAGGCATACAAGCCTACTTTAGGATCCACACCCGCAATAATAGAAAAAGCGATGGCCTCCGGAATCAAAGCCAACGCCACCAACAACCCCGAAATTAGGTCTCGGCGTGCATTAAAGAACCACGTGGAATATAAACTAAACATGCAGCAATCCAAACCTGCCGAACCGACAGTTAATAAATGAAGATTTTTACTGCACCCACAGTACTAGAAATACAGCAACCTGACCAGCAGGAGAGCGGTCCATGACCGCGATGGAGGAGGATTGGGGCCAGCGAAGCGGCCCCCTACCATTACTCTGGCAAGGCGAAAGGGTTCAAACCGGTGCGGCCGTAACCTTCTTCTGCTAGCGCCAAGTCCAGTAATAAGGTAGCCAGATCATCAGCTACCGTTTCCGCCTCGGGATCACGCTCTAGGGAAATCACTTTCAAATAACCATGACAGTGATTACAGCTTTCAGCACGTATGGCGGCTTCTTCGGTGTCTAAACTGATGTAATCCACCGCTTTGGCGTCACCACAATTAGAGCACTTAGCCCGCACCATATGCCATTCGCTTTCACACAGAGAGCAATGCAAATAACGTAAGCCTTGACGTCCGCCGGTATGAATCAAACTGGCCACAGGCAAACCACCACAAACTGGACAGCACTTTACCTCTTGCTCTGGTTTGACCGCTGCCCCCCGACGTGCGACCATCGCCAACTCTAAGGACAAAGCCGCCCAAAGAATAGGCGCTAGCGCAGAGGGCACTTGATCAAACTGCGCCTGCACCAAGTACTGCCCTAGCTCAATTTTCTCTGCATCAGCCAGAACCTGTAGCTGTATCAAAGCCTCGTTGAGCTCGGCAGGCAAATTAGCACCTAATGCCTTGATGATAGCGGTTAAATGTTGCAACCACTGACCCGCTTGCACTGTCTGGGCCACGTCTAGGACTTGATCTGTACGCTGCGCCGGGGCAGGCTCAGCGCACTGTGCTTGGGCTTGAGCAACGCGGGCAGCTAGCAACAAATAATCGGCGAGTTCATGGTCTTGAGCTAGCTTTTGTAAACGCTGAGCCCGTTGCGCATAGAGCTCGGTTAAATCGCGCTGTCGCACTGCCTCAAAGTGTTGATCCGAGTCTTTAGTGAAAGCGGAACGCGGAGAAACAGATTCGTTCATAGAGTTTTGGTTCCTTTGTTTTTTTCCTCAGCTTGGAGCTCATCATACCAACCATCATGATGTTGCTTGGCCCACGATTTGGACACATAACCGGTGACCATGCCGCTAATGGAACCACGCACCCAGATAGCCAAATAAATATGACCTGCTATGAGTAACATCAGTCCAATGCCCGCAATGGAATGCACCAAAATAGCCCAGCGCACCATTTCTATAGAGAAAAGGTGAGAAAAATACGCACGCCACATGATGAGACCAGAGACCAGCAACACCGTAATGGATAACATAATGAGCCAAAATAAAATCTTTTGACCTGCATTATATTTACCTACCTGCAGCGGCTGCTCCACTCGGTTTAAAATCACTTGTTTAGTATGGCTTAACCACAGGCGGTCGGTTTTATTAGGGATGTTATATTTCACAAAACGGAAAAACATAAACAGCAGCCCTAGAAAGACCACTACCCCTAAAAATGGGTGCAACAAACGAGCCAACTGTGGTGTACCCAACACCCCACTTAACCAGGAAAAGCTGGGGTAAAACCAAGATAAACCTGACAAGGCCACTAAGAAAAAGCAAATCACCACAATCCAATGGCAAAAGCGATCAGAAAAACGGGTGCGTAAAATGAGATTATTTGGTTTTTTCATTTACTTGCTCTCCTTGTTGGTCCTCGGCTTCTGTATCCTCAACCGTGGAGTTAGGCCCGACTCCTACAAAGTGCGCCAACATCCCCACTGCAGCCACACCACCAGCTAGAGCTGCTATCGGTTTCACCGTGTCTTTCCAGCCCTCAACAATGGGGCTAATTTCTGGGTCTTTGGGTAAATCAGCGTAGATCTCGGGATCGTTCGCATGCTGCAACACGTACATCACGTGCGTGCCACCGACGCCTTGGGGATCATACAAACCGGCTTTATCAAAACCACGTTCATTCAGGTCTTGAATACGACTGGCGGCTAAATCCTGCATTTCCGCTTTAGAACCGAATGATATAGCTCCAGTAGGACAGGTTTTAGCACACGCTGGAGCCTGACCGACTGCAACTCGGTCTGAGCACAAGGTGCATTTGTAGGCCTTGTTATCTTTTTCAGAAATACGGGGTACATCAAACGGACAGCCCGCTATACAGTAACCACAGCCCACACATAAGTCCGACTGAAAATCCACAATACCATTGGCATATTGCACAATAGCGCCGGGAATAGGACAGGCTTTTAAGCAACCTGGGTCTTCGCAGTGCATACAGCCGTCTTTACGAATTAACCACTCTAGCTTGCCGGTTTCGGTCTCATACTCAGTAAAACGCATTAAGGTCCACGTTTCGGCGCCTAGATCCAAAGGGTTATCGTAAATACCCACGTTTTGACCCACATCTGCGCGCAGGTCATTCCACTCATTACAGGCCACCTGACAGGCTTTGCAGCCAATACAGGTGGTGACGTCAATGAGCTTAGCTACTTCCATTTGATGATCGCGTGCTTGTGACGGTGGCGTTAATTCATTTGTCGCTGAACGACGCACTATATTTTGCGCACTCATACCTTAGCCCCTTCTGCTTTTTCCACATTAACCAAAAACGCCTTGAATTCCGGAGTTTGTGAGTTCGCATCACCCACGCCCGGCGATAAGGTATTGGCTAAGTAGCCCTTCCGGGTCGCCCCTTCAAACCCCCAATGACAAGGAATGCCAATTTGCTCTACTTCTTGGCCTGCTACCTGCAAAGTACGGATGCGTTTGGTCACCACGGCTTTAGCTGTAATGTAGCCACGTTTAGTCGTGATTTTGACGACATCACCACTACGGATGCCTTTTTCCGCAGCCAGTTTTTCACTCATTTCAATGAACTGTTCAGGCTGTAAAGTCGCATTTAAATGCGAGAACTTAGTCCAATGACGGAATAATTCCGTAATGGAGTAAGTGGTGGCCACGTAGGGGAACTCGGTACGATTGCCCATACGCTCTGCATCATTTTGGAGAATACGCGCGGTAGGGTTATGCGTTACCGTTTCATGCAAAGGATTAGCCACCAGTGGGCTTTCCACCGGCTCGTAGTGTTCAGGGAAAGGCCCATCATTCATGCCTTTGGCAGAGAACAAGCGGCCTACTCCTTCGGGCAACATGATAAAGGGAGCTGCAGGTGCCTCGGGGGGTAAATTAGCGGGGAAATCCGGTACATCGGAGCCCGTCCACTTTTTGCCATCCCAATGCAAAATTTGACGCTTGGGGTCCCAGGGGTTGCCTTGCGGATCCATAGAGGCGCGATTGTACAAAATACGACGGTTTGCGGGCCAGGCCCAGGCCCAACCTGGTGTATTCCCTAAACCGGTATCGGTGTTGTCGCGATTCGCCATCTGGTTGCCGGCCTCGGTCCACGAGCCCGCAAAAATCCAACAGAAGCTTTGCGTGCTGCCATCGGCACGTAATTGGGAGAAATCGTCGATCAGCTGACCCTTGGCCAAGATTAAATTGCCTTGATCGTCATACAGATCTTCCAGAGCATAACCGTTGGCTTCTTTGGCTATTTCGTCTGGACGAGGGAAAGACGGATCCTCATAGGTGTGGCTATCCCAGCTCATGTGTAAAACTTGCTCAGGACACGCACCGCCTTCTTCTTTGTACAAGCGGCGCAATTCCATCATGATATGACCCAAAATCTGGGGGTCATAGCGGGCTTCGCCCGGTGGACGCTGACCAGCATAGTGCCACTGCAGCCAGCGACCCGAGTTCACAATGGAGCCGTCTTCTTCTGCAAAACAGTTAGACGGCAAACGGAACACCTCGGTCATGATCTCCTCGGTTTTGACGTCGTTAAACACCCCCTCATTACGCCAGAAGTTCGAGGTTTCTGTTTCAAGCGGGTCAATCACGACTAAAAACTTCAGCTTAGCCAAGGATTTAGAGGTTTTGTTTTTATCCGGCATCGCCGCCAAAGGGTTAAAGCCTTGGGCAATATAGCCATTGACCTGACCTTCGTACATCATGTTGAAATAGGCCAGCATGTCGTAACTGCGGTCCCATTTTGGCAACAAATCAAAAGCAAAATCATTCTGTGCGGTGGCATGACGACCGTACAGATTTTTCAGCAAGGACACGAAGAACTTGGGCGTATGCTGCCAATAATTCACCTGACCTGGCAAAACATCGTTAGGGGTGCTGGCTTCTAGGTATTGCGCCAAGGTTTGCTGGTTATCAGAGGGTAGGTCCATATACCCTGGCACACGCAACGACAACAAGCCCAAATCGGTGTAGCCCTGAATATTTGAGTGGCCACGTAAGGCGTTCACGCCACCACCCGCCATGCCGATATTACCCAGTAACAGCTGAATCATGGCCGCACCACGAATAATCTGCGCGCCACCGGTATGGTGGGTCCAACCCAAGGCGTACAACCACGTTAAGGTTTTATCTTTGTCAGCACAGGAGCCCACAATTTCAGCGATTTCCAAGAAATCGGCTGTTTTCACCCCGGTAATGTATTCCACCATTTCAGGTGTATAGCGATCCACGTGTTTTTTCAACAACTGTAAAACTGAACGGGGGTGCGACATGGTCTGGTCACGTACGACCTCGCCTTGCTCATCGCGTTCGTAATCCCACGAGGTTTTGTCGTAGGTTTTGCTCTCTGCATCAAAACCAGAAAAAATGCCCTCGCTAAACTCAAAATCCTCACGCACCACAAAGCTGGCATTCGTATACGAACGCACATACTCGTGTTGAATTTTGTCGTTTTCCAACAGCCAACGAATCATACCCATCAAAAAGGCTGCATCCGAGCCCGCCCGTATGGGGGAATAAATATCGGCCACCGCCGCGGTACGGTTATAGCGTGGGTCGACCACAATGACTTTGGCTTTGTTTTTGATTTTGGCCTCAACCACCCACTTAAAACCAACGGGGTGGGCTTCGGCGGGGTTGCCGCCCATCACGATCACTACGTTGGCATTTTTAATGTCTACCCAGTGGTTGGTCATGGCACCACGCCCAAAGCTAGGCGCTAAGGCGGCCACCGTCGGTGCGTGACATAAACGCGCCTGACAATCTAAGCCCAAGATGCCCAAAGCACGGGCAAATTTAAAGTCTAAGATACCGGTTTCATTAGACGCGGCAGACGAGGCTAAAAAACCCGTGGTTAACCAGCGGTTAACGAGCTGACCTTTTTCATTACGCTCGATGAAGTTCGCGTCCCGGTCATCTTTAAGTAAACGTGCAATACGTTTAGTGGCCTCTTCCCAACTGATACGGACCCACTCGTTAGAGCCCGGCGCACGGTACTCAGGGTACTGTAAACGCTGTTTGGAATGGATCATATCGACTAAGCCAGCCCCCTTTGGACACAAAGAGCCACGGCTAACAGGGTGATCGGGATCCCCTTCAATATGGAAAATACGCGGATTGGAGTTTTTAGCGCCGTCGCCCAACGAGTACATCAAAATCCCACAACCCACTGAACAATACGTACAGTTATTGCGAGTTTCTTTGGCTCGAACTAGTTTAAAGGGGCGGACAGATGCTAAGGTTTGCGCTTCGGCAGTCGATAGACCCATAGCAGAAGCGGATGCTGCAACAGCACCCACCCCTAGGATCTTTAAGAATTGACGCCGACCAAGACTTGGCACGGTTTTTTTCATGGAAGTACTCTAGGAAGTTACCAACTGAAATATTGGTTTTCAATAATTATCGTAGGGATTGTACCATTGATTTGTTAAACCACACTTGATTATCAAACCCAGATCTCGCTCAGTAACGCCTGAAACTGCGCCACTGCCTCGGCTAAACTACCCGAATTATCCACCACCCAGAACTCTGTATTTTGTAGGGCGGCATGACGCTCTAAGGTCTGTTCCATAGCTAAACTTCGCTCTAAACGCAGCTGAATTTCTGGTAGCGATTCGCGTCCTCGAGCCATTAAACGCTGTCGTAATAAAGACACGGGCACTTTCACTAACACCAAAATAGCGTTGGGGTAGCGCTGCACTACCTGTGGCCAATAGGCTCTGGACCCATTCACCAATACGGTTTTACCAGCGTGTAAATGCTGGTTTAAATCGGCGCGTATGCCGTATGCCAAGCCATTGGCTCGCCAGCTTAAGGCAAAGCGCCCTTGCTG
>JAAYRP010000051.1 GCA_012518715.1 Alcaligenaceae bacterium
AGCCAGTCCCGGAGGCTACGTCTACGCCTACCAAGGGCAAAGGGCGCAAATTACGTACCCCTTTTCGACGTCGTCGTGGGGATGCCATGCCCGAACAAAAAGCCCGTAAACCACGCGGCCCAGCCCCTTTTAAGCCCGTAGCCGAAGCACCCCAGACCTCTAGCCCTAAACCGCAGCGTGCCCATAAAAATACGAAACGCGCACGCCCAGTGCGACCAGGACGTCCTGCTCAAGACGATACGGATTTGGGTTTGTCCTTTTTATCGGATAATGACTTGACCTCTCAGCGTCTTGAGCGTTTTTTAAGTACCGATGCCGTTAAACCCAAACTACATAAAGTTTTAGCCGACGCTGGTATTGGGTCACGTCGTGAAATGGAAGATCTGATTATTTCAGGTCGAGTGTCAGTAAATAGTGAGCCTGCCTATATAGGGCAGCGTGTGAGTGCGGATGATGTGGTGCGCGTTAATGGGCGCATTATCAAACGCCCACGTGCAGATAGACCACCACGTGTCATTCTTTATCACAAGCCAGCTGGAGAAATTGTCAGCCATGATGACCCGGGTGGGCGTGATACCGTATTTTCGCGTTTGCCGAAAATTAAAGTTGGTAAATGGCTATCTGTAGGGCGTTTAGACTTAAACACAGAAGGGCTGCTGATTTTTACTACTTCGGGGGATTTGGCGCACCGCTTTATGCATCCTCGTTTTGGAGCAGAGCGTGAGTACGCTGTCCGTGTTTTGGGCGAGCTCACCGAGGAGCAGGCCAAGCAATTAACCACTGGGATTCAGCTTGAAGACGGTATGGCACAGTTTGGTTCACTTGAGTTTGTTGGTGGCGAGGGCAGCAACCGTTGGTATCGAGTGACAATTCATGAGGGACGTAACCGCGAAGTGCGTCGCATGTTTGAAGCCGTAGGTTTAACCGTCAGCCGCTTGATTCGTACGCGGTTTGGCGAGATTGTTTTACCTCGTAACTTGCGTCGAGGGCGTTGGGAAGAGCTGTCGGATGAAGTGGTCGTTGCGTTAATGGTACGTTTGGGTCTGTTACGTGCGGATGGATCTTCCGGTCAGGGGCCGCGCACGCGTCGTTCTCAGCAGCCGCTAAGCCACGCGAGTGCCTTGCCTCCAGGCTACGGTGTATCCGAACGTCCGGTTCGACGCGGCGGACAGCGCGGGCAGCCTATGGTTGTTGGGGATGCGATGGGTACAGGTTTGTTAGTGAGCGGTGGCTTGGCAAATGGTCATCCAGATGCTGGGCGTGCTAACCCAAGGGGCTCATTACGTCGCAGTGCTCACAATGGGGGGCGTAACCCAAATGCTCAGCGTAAGAGCAGCCCACGTGCTGGAGCACGCTCGGGAACAAGTCGTCGTCGCGAGGATTGGCAGCCCGGTGCGGGCGCTCACGAATCCAAGCTTGCTCGTGTGGGTCGTAAAGGACGTTAATCGGTGCGACACCGTAAATTGAATAAATAAAATGCCAGTAAGCTCACTGCTAAAGCTCAAACGATTGATTTCAACAAAAAAATTTTGATTTTCTGTTAGAATATAGAGCTTAATACGGGATTGTTATGTGAACAGATGTCAGAACAGTGCCGGTTCGCTCTTTTTGAGCATCGTTTAGCAATGAACTGATTTATTTTGGTTAGTAAATCAGTAGCAGTGGGCTGGCATACAGCCCATTTTTTTTGGATTTTATGACAGATATTTTCGCACTAACTCAGGAAAGCCTGTTGGGGACGGACATCGAGCTGGTCGATGTGGAGCGCGCCCCAAAAGGCTTGTTACGGGTTGTGATTGACCATCCCAATGGCAT
Source organism: Alcaligenaceae bacterium (assembly GCA_012518715.1). GTDB lineage: Bacteria > Pseudomonadota > Gammaproteobacteria > Burkholderiales > Burkholderiaceae_B > Paenalcaligenes > Paenalcaligenes hermetiae. The sequence goes on from JAAYRP010000051.1 coordinate 1,816, forward strand.
TACCATTGATCATTGTGAGCAGGTCTCTAAGCAACTCTCGCGTGTTTTCGAAGTTGAAGACATCGATTACAACCGTCTTGAAGTCACTTCCCCAGGGGTGGATCGCCCTTTAAAACGGGTTGCTGATTTCGTTCGATTTGCAGGTTCACGTATTGAACTACGATTGTTTGAGCCTGTGGAAAACCAAAAGGTATTTCGTGGTGTTCTGTATGCCCCCGAAAACATGCAGCCTTCCGAGGCGACGGTGGATACTGAATTTGTGTTAGAACTAGAGCAGTCAGCGGGCGAGGTACGAGATTTAACATTTACGTTTGATGATGTGGATCGTGCCAAATTAGACCCCATTCTTGATTTCAAGGGTAGAAAGCGATGAGTCGCGAAATTCTTTTGCTAGTCGATGCACTGGCACGTGAAAAAGGTGTTGAGCCAGAAGTGGTTTTTGGTGCCCTAGAGGGAGCTTTGGCTTCAGCAATGAAACGTCTTTTCGAAGAGGACGTTGATATTCGGGTAGAGATTAACCGTCAAACGGGCGAATACGAAAGTTTCCGTCGTTGGTTAGTGGTACCCGATGAGGCAGGGCTTCAGGAACCGGATAAGCAGGAAATGTATTCCGATGCGCTAGAGTACGCTCCAGAGATCGAAGTGGGCGACTATATCGAAGAGCCTCTCGAGTCGATTGAGTTCGGACGTATTGGTGCGCAAACAGCAAAACAGGCGATTTTACAGCGTATACGTGATGCCGAGCGTGAGCAAATGCTCAATGACTTTCTGGATCGCGGCGAGACCATCGTATCGGGCACCGTTAAGCGCATCGACAAAGGGGATGCCATTGTCGAAATGGGTAAAATCGAAGCCCGCTTACCACGCAGTGAGATGATCCCCAAAGAAAATATTCGTATGGGGGATCGAGTGCGGGCGTGGGTACAAAAAGTGGATCGTTCCGCCCGTGGCCAACAGGTGTTTCTATCTCGCACCGCGCCAGAGTTTATTCGTGAGCTCTTTGAGAACGAGGTTCCGGAAATTGAACAAGGTCTACTCGAAATTAAAGCAGCAGCTCGTGATGCTGGGGTACGCGCTAAAATAGCCGTGGTGGCTTATGATTCCCGTATTGACCCCATCGGTACATGCGTGGGCATGCGCGGTTCGCGTGTGACGGCCGTACGCAATGAGCTCGGTGGTGAGCAGATCGACATTGTATTGTGGTCCGAAGACCCCGCAGAGTTTGTTATTGGTGCCTTAGCCCCTGCTAATGTGCTTTCGATTGTGGTCGATGAAGACAAGCATGCCATGGATGTGGTTGTGGATGAGGATAATCTGCCTAAAGCCATTGGGGCGCGTGGTCAAAACGTGCGCTTGGCTTCAGAGCTAACCGGCTGGCAGATTAACATCATGACCCCCGAGGAAAGCCAAAACCGCCAAGAAGAAGAGCGCAAAGCCTTGTTGGATTTGTTTATCCAGCGTTTAGATGTGGACGAAGACGTTGCGGGGGTATTAGTGGACGAGGGCTTCACCGGTTTAGAAGAGGTCGCTTATGTACCGATTCAAGAGCTATTGGATATTGAGGCTTTTGATGAGGATATCGTTAACGAGCTACGTACCCGTGCGCGTAATGCCTTATTGTCTGAGGCCATTGCCAAAGAGGAACTCGTCCAGTCCGTGGCAAAAGATCTTCAAGAGATCGAAGGCATGACCCCAGATGTTTTAGCCAAGCTCGCAGAAAAAGGGATTGTTACCCTTGATGATTTGGCTGAATTAGCCACAGATGAGCTTGCGGAAATAGCAGATCTGGATAGCGATGCCGCCAGTGATATGATTATGCGCGCTCGCGCTCATTGGTTTGATGAGTAAATCAATGTTGCATATACGCCGCACTTTTGTGCGGCAACTGGGGTCATATTTATTAGAATAAAAGAGTTAAAGAGAGAGTCGAATGCCGAGTAACACAGTTGAACAGTTCGCAAAAGAACTAAAAACGCCCGCCGATACGCTGCTAGAACAACTGCGTGCAGCAGGGGTTCAGGTAAAATCGGTAAACGATGTCATCACCGCAGCGGATAAAGCGAAATTGATGGACTCGGTTCGTGGGGCTAAAATCACCCTAACGCGCCGTAAAACTTCCGAAATCCGTCAGGCTGACGGGTCAGGGCGATCACGCACTATTCCTGTAGAGACCCGTAAAAAACGGGTTTTTGTAAAGCGTGATACCGCTGAGTTACTGGCAGAGGCTGAAAAAGCTCAAGCTACGGCCCAGCCTGCACCCCCTAAAGTGGATGCGGAGCCTGCCGTAGTGACCAAAACTACAGAGCCAAAATCTGTGAAAACCGATTCAAAACCAGCTCCTGCTCAGCCGGAGCCGGTCAATGAGGTCGCTTCAAAAACAGAAGCAACTCAACCCGTAGTACCTGAAAAGGCGGTGGAGCCTGATCAGGTCAACGCACCATCCGCACCAACCCAGGCGGATGCCAAACCAATCCCGCAGTCTGTGACACCCGAAGCCAAAGCTTCTGCTCCACAAAAACATGTTGAGCCCACTGCACAGACTCCAGTTAACAAGCAGCCTGATTCTGTGGAAAAGGCTGTAGAGGTAAAGCCTGCCGTGGCAGAACAGACGAAAAAACAGGATAACGTGGTCGACGAGAAAAAAACCGCTAAAAAGACAAGCCCTGCGCGTAAAGAGCAGACCAATAAAGGTCGTGGCGCAGCCCATTCCAAACCCCGCCCTGCGGCAAAAATGCCAGTGCCTTCTTTAGGGGATCGCCATCCTATTTCTGATGCCGTTGTGGATGACCCCGAAGCTGAGCGCGAGCGTGAGCGTGCTCGCCGTGCTGCTGCTGCAGAGGCCGCTGCGATTAGTGAAATGCTAAATCGTCCACGCAAAGTATTGCGTGCGGCTGACCCTGAAAAGGAAAGCAAAAAAGCAACGAAAACTGCTAGCAAAAAAGACGCTAAAGCCTCCGAGGCGAAAAAAGTCGCTAAGCCAGCCAAAGCAGCAGATAATAGCGGTTGGAATGACAATCGCCGCAAAACATCTAAAGCAGATGTGGCTGCAGCCGCAACAGGTAAAGAATCTTGGCGCGCCTCTTCCCGAGGTGGTCGTCGTGGTCGCCGCGGTCGCGAAGAAGAGCAGCGTCAGCAGCAGCCTCAGCAGCCCGAGTTTATCGCTCGCGAGGTTGCTGTGCCAGAAACCATTACGGTGGCTGATTTAGCGCACAAAATGGCAATTAAAGCGACCGAGGTGATTAAACACCTTATGAAGCTTGGTCAAATGGTCACCATTAACCAAGTCTTAGACCAAGAAACTGCTATGATTTTGGTCGAGGAAATGGGCCATACGGCGGTAGCCGCTAAACTCGATGATCCCGAGTCATTCCTAGAGGATGTATTTGTTGGGGAAGTCGAAGAAGAGCCGCGCGCGCCAGTCGTGACAGTAATGGGGCACGTTGACCATGGTAAAACATCATTGCTTGACCACATCCGTCGTGCCAAAATCGCAGCGGGTGAAGCCGGTGGTATTACCCAGCATATTGGTGCATACAACGTAAAAACCGATCGCGGTAATATCACGTTCTTAGATACTCCCGGTCACGAAGCGTTTACGGCGATGCGTGCGCGTGGTACAAAATCCACCGACGTTGTAATTTTAGTCGTGGCTTCGGACGATGGTGTGATGCCTCAAACACGAGAAGCCATTCACCACGCCCGTGCCGCCGAGGTTCCAATTGTGGTAGCGATTACCAAAATTGATAAACCCGAGGGTAATCCTGAGCGCGTCAAACAAGAGCTAGTGGCTGAGGAGGTCATTCCCGAAGAATACGGTGGTGATGTGCCTTTTGTTCCTGTGTCCGCACGTACCGGAGAGGGGATTGATGAGCTGCTAGAAAACGTCTTGCTTCAAGCAGAAATGCTAGAGCTAACGGCTCCCGTTAATACACCGGCTCGGGGCACTGTGATCGAAGCGCGCTTAGATCGTGGGCGTGGTCCAGTAGCAACGATTTTAGTCCAGAGTGGTACGCTACATCGTGGTGACACCGTACTCGTTGGGGCTAGCTTTGGTCGAGTGCGAGCCATGACGAACGAGCTCGGTAAGAACTTGGCAGAGGCAGGGCCATCGATTCCTGTAGAAATCCAAGGTCTGACCGAGGTACCCGCTGCGGGTGATGAGCTCATTGCCATGGCAGATGAGCGTAAAGCTCGTGAAATTGCTCTGTTCCGTCAGGGTAAATACCGCGATGTAAAACTAGCGCGTCAGCAAGCAGCTCGCCTTGAGTCTCTCTTTGAAGACGCCAGCGACGAGGCAAAAGTGCTTTCGCTTATCATTAAAACGGATGTGCAAGGGTCGCAAGAAGCGCTTGTATCTTCGTTATTAAAATTGGCTACGGACGAAGTTAAAGTTCAAGTGGTACACGCGGCGGTAGGGGGTATTTCCGAAAGCGATGTGAACTTGGCTATTGCTTCGAATGCCGTGATTCTAGGCTTTAACGTGCGTGCAGAAGCCACCGCACGTAAACAAGCCGAACTCAATGGCATTGATATTCGTTATTACAACGTCATTTACGATGCTGTAGACGAAGTCAAAGCCGCGCTATCCGGTATGCTGAAACCCGAAGAGCGAGAAGAAGTCATTGGTATGGTTGAAATCCGCGAGGTCTACCATATCTCTCGCATTGGTAAAGTGGCCGGTTGTATGGTGACCGAGGGTCTAGTAAAACGGGATTCGCAGGTGCGTTTGCTGCGTGATAACGTGGTGATCTGGACAGGGCACTTGGATTCTTTACGACGCTTCAAAGATGACGTGCGTGAAGTTCGTCAGGGCTTTGATTGCGGTATTACTTTACGCGGCAACAATGATATCGAAGTCGGGGATCAACTCGAAATCTTCGAAATCAAAGAAATTGCCCGTACTTTATAATTTTTATGGCAAGACATAAAACCAAACCTATAAGCGGACGTAATGTCCGCTTGGCTGACCAGATCCAAAAGGATCTGGCGGCTCTAATCCAACGCGAAATCGATATGTCGCAGGCGGGGCTTATCACCTTAACCGGTGTGGAACTGTCTGCTGACTACGCCCACGCTAAAGTCCACTTTACTGTGCTTGGTGCGGAGCCCGAAACCGCGACTGAAATTCTTAATGCCAAAGCAGGCTGGTTGCATTCGCAGCTATATAAAATGCTGCACATTCATACCGTACCTACTTTGCGCTTCTTTTATGATGATCACGTAGTACGGGGCATGCAGATGACTAAACTCATCGAGCAAGCGAACCGTCCTTTTAACGCTGATCTGAAACCCGACGACGACCCAGACGACCAGCCGTAATCGGCTGCCGTTTTTGGTTTTTTCTTTAGGAATAACGATCATGGCAAGCCGACGACGCGGCCGCTTGTTGGACGGCGTGTTGCTGCTCGATAAGCCCGCCGGACTTTCAAGTAATCATGCATTACAACGCGCTCGTCGTGCTTTAGACGCGCGCAAAGCAGGGCATACGGGCACTTTAGATCCGTTTGCTACGGGGTTATTGGTATGTTGTTTTGGTAGAGCGACAAAATTATCAGGTTTGCTTCTAGAGGCCGATAAAGCCTATGAGGCTACCTTGCAGTTAGGGGTGGAAACCGATTCCGGTGATTTAACCGGGGAGCCGGTTGCCACGGCGACTGACTTTACTATTACACCTGAACAGGTGTATGCCATCTTGCCGCAATTTACGGGTGCTATACAACAAATACCACCGATGTATTCGGCGTTAAAACGCGATGGTAAACCTCTGTATGAATATGCTCGTCAGGGGATAGAGCTGGAGCGCCCTCCACGAGATGTGACGATTCATCAGCTGGAGGTTTTAGCGCTTAGCCCTACCGAAATTCGTATATTTGTACGTTGCAGTAAAGGCACATATATACGTACTTTAGCCCAAGATATTGGCCGTGCTTTAGGTTGTTATGCCCATTTAACGGCATTACGTCGCACTCAAGTTGGGCCTTTTTCTATTGATCATGCAGTAGAACTCGAAACCTTACAAAATCATTCGCATGGCGACAGTTTATTGTTAGCACTAGACAGTTTGCCAGCGGAATTACAGCTAGACAACCTCAGGAAGGAAGCACTATGACTCGCGCCTTGCGCAATGTGGCTATTATTGCTCACGTAGACCACGGTAAAACGACTTTAGTTGATCAGTTACTTAAACAATCCGGTACGTTCCGTTCCAATGAGCATGTGACGGATCGCGTGATGGATTCGGGTGATATTGAAAAAGAGCGTGGTATCACCATTCTAGCCAAGAACTGTGCGGCAGAATTCGAAGGAACGCATATTAATATTATCGATACGCCCGGACACGCCGACTTTGGGGGGGAGGTTGAGCGTGTGTTATCGATGGTAGATGGCGTTTTGTTGTTGGTGGACGCGGTAGAGGGTCCAATGCCACAAACCCGCTTCGTCACGCGCAAAGCGCTAGAAATCGGCTTAAAGCCTATTGTGGTCGTGAATAAAATTGATCGCAGCGGAGCCCGCCCTGATTTTGCAATTAATGAAACCTTTGATTTATTCGACAAGCTGGGTGCTACGGAAGAGCAGTTGGATTTTCCGATTATTTATGCTTCGGGCTTAGCGGGTTTTGCTGGACATAGTCCTGATATCCGCGAGGGCGATATGCGTCCTTTATTCCAGGCGATTATTGATCATGTTCCCCAGCGTGATGATGATCCTGATGGTCCTTTGCAATTACAAATTTGCTCGCTCGACTATAACTCTTACGTTGGGAAAATTGGCGTAGGACGAGTCAATCGTGGCCGTGTGCGTGCAGGGCAAGAGGTCGTTGTGCAGTTTGGACCTGAAGGCGAGCCGATCAAAGCCCGAATCAATCAGGTACAGACATTTAAAGGCTTAGATCGACAACAAGTCAAAGAAGCTCAGGCCGGTGATATTGTTTTGATTAACGGTATCGAAGAGATCGGTATTGGATGTACGGTGATGGATCCGAACCATATTGAACCATTGCCTTTGTTGCGTATTGATGAGCCCACCTTGACCATGAATTTTATGGTGAACTCCTCGCCTTTAGCTGGGCGCGAAGGTAAATTTGTGACCAGCCGTCAGATTCGTGATCGCTTAGAGCTCGAGTTAAAATCCAATGTGGCTTTGCGTGTAAATGATACCGGCGATGATACGACGTTTGAAGTCTGTGGCCGTGGTGAGCTGCATCTTACGATCCTCATTGAGAATATGCGTCGCGAGGGATATGAGCTTGCTGTATCCCGACCACGGGTGCTGATTCGTGAAGAAAATGGGGTCAAAATGGAACCCTATGAGCTACTTACCGTGGATGTGGAAGACGCCCATCAAGGCGGGATCATGGAAGAGCTCGGTCGTCGTCGTGGTGAACTACTGGATATGCAACCCGATGGAAATGGGCGCACGCGACTAGAATACCGTATTCCAGCCCGTGGTTTGATTGGCTTTCAGGGCGAGTTTATGACCTTAACGCGTGGTACTGGTCTGATGAGTCATATTTATGATGAGTACCGTCCTATGCGTGAAGGCACCGTAGGGGAGCGTCGCAATGGGGTGTTAATTAGCCAAGATGATGGTGAAGCCGTTGCTTATGCGTTGTGGAAACTGCAAGAGCGTGGGCGTATGTTTGTTAGCCCCAATGACCCTGTTTACGAGGGCATGATTATTGGTATTCATAGTCGCGATAATGATTTGGTCGTAAACCCGATTCGAGAGAAAAAGTTAACGAATATCCGTGCATCGGGTAAAGACGAACACATTGACTTGGTGCCTCCGATTCGTTTAACGCTTGAGTATGCGGTGGATTTTATTGATGATGATGAGCTCGTTGAGGTCACACCTAAGTCCATTCGTTTGCGTAAGCGTTATCTCAAAGAACATGAGCGTCGTAAACACGCACGAGATGACGTTTAATGAAAAAGCGGACTTTATGTCCGCTTTTTTTATTTGAGATTGCCAGCTAAAAACTGCTGTAAGCGTGGGCTTTTTGGGTGGTCAAGGACTTCTTTTGGGGGACCTTGTTCTTCGATCAGACCTTGATGTAAAAAAACCACCTCGCTGCTCAGATTACGCGCAAAGCCCATTTCATGTGTGACGACCAGCATGGTACGACCCTCTTCGGCTAGTTGCTGCATGACACGCAGTACATCGCCGACCAGCTCGGGGTCTAAGGCAGAGGTGGGCTCATCAAAGAGCATGACTTCAGGTTCCATAGCTAGCGCACGGGCGATGGCCACGCGCTGCTGTTGACCACCAGACAAGTGGGCCGGGTATTGTTTATAAGCCGCTACAGGTAGACCCACTTTTTCTAAATAGTATTCGGCACGCTCTTGTGCTTCTTTTTTGCTTATTTTTAATACTTGCGTGGGGGCCTCCATGACGTTAGCAAGCACATTCATATGTCCCCATAGATTAAAGTGCTGGAAAACCATGGCTAAACGTGTGCGCATGGCTCGCAGTGTTGTTAGATCAGAGATGATAGGCTTCCCTTTTGAGCTGCGAATAGCTTCTACGCTTAGCTGATCTAGCTGGACTCGCCCTTGATCAGGTAATTCTAAAAAATTAATGCAGCGTAAAAAGGTACTTTTTCCAGAACCACTTGAGCCAATGATGGAAATCACATCGCCTGCCTGTGCGCTTAAGGATACGCCTTTGAGCACATGGTGATCGGCGTAGCTTTTATGAATATTATGAACAGTAAGTTTAGGACTGGTGGACATGACTTAATGGGTGTGAGGCTGAAGAGGAAGGAGTAAGCGCTTTTCTAATAAACGAAAAATGCCAACAAAAATAAAAGAAATCACTAAATAAATCAATGCCGCTAAGCCATAAGAGGCAAAGGTTTCATAGGTGGCAGAGTTCGCGTCACGAGCAATTTTTAAAATGTCGGGTACAGTAGCCGTGAAAGCTAAAGAGGTAGCGTGAAGCATTAAAATGACTTCATTGCTATAAGCGGGTAGCGCTCGACGCAAAGCGGAAGGCAAAATAATACGACGATACATCGTACTTTTTTTCATGCCATAGGCACGAGCGGCTTCAATTTCTCCGGCGGGAGTTTGGCGGATCGCTCCGGCAAAAATTTCTGTGGTATAGGCTACGTTATTTAGTACCAAAGCCAATACCATGCAATTAAAACCACTTTGAAAAAAAGCATTCAGTGCGGGGGTTTGTTTGACGAGCTCTAGGCTGTACATCCCTGTATAAATAAAAAGGATCTGTACATATAAAGGTGTACCCCGAAACACATAGGTAAAGAGCCAAATAGGCTTAGCGATATAAGGGCGAGCGGAGTTGCGGCCAATGGCCATAAATAGGGATAGCACAAAGCCAATGGCTAAGGAAATAGACAGCAGCCACAGTGTAATTGCAAGCCCCGATAGCTGCCCATTGCTAGAGTAAAGATAGGCCTGCCAAAATTCTTCGATAACGGTATTCATAACTCAGCCTGTTTTACCCCAACGGAATAGCGTTTTTCTAAAAGGTACAACACCCCATTAGAGACCGTAGTGAGTGCTAAGTAAATCAGGGCAGTAATGCTGATAAACAAAAACACTTTAAAGGTGACATTGCCCGCATTTTGTGCCACTTTGACAAGGTCGTTAAGCCCAATGAGCGAGACCAGCGCTGTGGCTTTTAGCAGTACCTGCCAGTTATTCCCTAGGCCGGGGATAGCATGGCGCATCATTTGTGGAAACTGAATGCGGTGGAAACGTTGCCAGCGGGTTAGGCCATAAGCGATCGCGGCTTCGTCTTGGCCGGGGGGGATGGCCATGAACGCACCGCGGAATGTTTCGGTAAAGTAAGCGCCATAGATAAATCCAAGGGTGAGTACCCCAGCGGTAAAAGGCTCAATGTCGATATACGGTAAATGGAGTAAATCCGTGAGCTCATTGAGGTACATTTGCATACTGAAAAAGATCAGTAGCAGTAAAACCAAGTCAGGGATACCGCGAATTAGCGTGGTGTAGCAGGCAGCCAGAGTACGAGCGAGCCGATTTTTTGATAGTTTAGCGCTTGCAGCGATTAAGCCTAATACTACGGCTACTATCAAAGAGAGTATTGCTAATTTAATGGTTTCCCATGTTCCCGCGACCAGTTGCGGGCCATAACCCATTAAGAACATGTGAAAAAGTAATAAAAGCTAAAGACAGTATAAAACCCGCATAAAACGGGTTTTATAGTAAAAGTGATTGATTATACGGGAGTTATTTACCAGAGGGGAACTCGATGGTGTTTGGCTCGAAGTATTTTTGGCTAAGTTGTTGAATTGTGCCATCTGTGAGCATAGCCTGAATGGCCTCGTCAACCGCTGCTTTGAGTTTTTTGTTTCCTTTACGTAAGCCAATAGCGATAGGTTCATTTAAAATGGCGCTATCTTTAATGGTGTCGCCCGTAAGTTGAAAATCAGCACCTTCGGGTTTATCTAAAAAGCCGTTTACCGCATTGGGGGCTTCTTGGAAGGAAGCATCAATACGGCCCGCCGCCAAGTCGGTAAACGCATTGGTATAGCTTGGGTAAGCAATGATCTGAACCCCTTTAGGTGCCCATTCTTTGCGAGCATAAGTTTCCATGGTGGTTCCCTGTTGTACGCCAACACGTAGCCCCTTTAAGGACTCTGCCGTGGGTTCTAAAGGTTTATCTTTGTGTGCAACCAAGCGCGAGGCAACGATGTACAACGGGGATGAAAAATCAATGACTTTGCGTCTAGCGTCGGTCGCTGTCATCGTGGAGTTCGCCAGGTCAAACTTACGTGCTTGTAAGCCTGGGATTAGGCTATCAAAAGACTGGTCAATCCAAACACACTTGGCTTCTAGGCGTTTACAGATTTCATTGCCAATATCAATATTAAAGCCTTGGAGCTCGCCGTTGGGAGCGATATATTCAAAAGGCGGGTAGCCGGCTTCTGTAGCAATACGAATTTCTTTAAAGTCGCTAGCCTGTGCTAGAGAGGCGACAGAAAATAAAGTCGCAGCCAATAGGCGTGTTATATGTTTTCTCATCATTAATCCTTGGTGTAGGGCGTTTCTTGAGGAAGAGCTGGTGCTTTATCGCTTTCAGAAACGATTTGCGAACAGCAAGCATTCACAATATCCATCACTTCATCTAAGTCATCCGTAATTGTGATTAAGTTTACGTCATTTGGCGAGATAAACGCATGGGGAATTAACTGATCTTTTACCCACTGCACCAAGCCTGACCAAAACTCAGAGCCGATGAGTACAATAGGAGCAGGCGGATTTTTACGCGTTTGCACAAGGGTGATTGCTTCAAACAGCTCATCTAGAGTTCCAAAACCACCTGGCAGGGCTATATATGCTGCGCTATGCATAAAAAAGGTGGCCTTGCGCGAATAGAAGTACTCAAACTGTAAGCTATGAGTTTGATAAGGGTTATTAGAGGTTTCACGGGGTAGGCGTATATTTAGGCCAACGCTTTTGCCGCCTGCTTCATAGGCGCCTTTGTTGGCTGCCTCCATAATGCCAGGACCACCGCCAGCAATCACAGGATAGCCGGCGTTGGCTAAGCGCTGCCCTAGTTCTTCGGCTAATTGGTAGTATTTATGCTCTGGCTTAATGCGTGCGCTACCAAAAACACTTACACCCCAACCGATTTCCTGTAAAGTATCTGCAGCTGTGTGCAGTTCTTTGCTGATGGTGGGGATTTGCATCGATGCAGGTAAACGAACAATTTTATTATTAGACATGAAAAAAACCTTGTTGCTAGTTGATGGGTCCAGTTATTTATATCGTGCGTATTATGCAATGTTGCGTAGTAATTTAACGAACGCACGTGGTGAACCCACGGGTGCCATGTATGGTGTGATCAATATGCTACGCAAGCTTTTGCAAGACATTGATGCGGATTATATGGCTTGTGTGTTTGACGCTAAGGGTAAAACCTTCCGAGATGAATTGTATACGGAATATAAGGCTCAGCGCGAATCCATGCCCGAGGATTTAGCCCAACAAGTTGCCCCTTTGCATCAGATTATACAAGCAATGGGGTGGCCTTTACTGTGTATTCCAGGGGTAGAGGCGGACGATGTGATTGGGACCTTAGCTTGCAAAGCCAGCGCCAAGGGCGTGCATACCATCATTTCCACCGGTGATAAGGATTTAGCTCAATTAGTAAACGAAAATATTGAGCTAATAGATACGATGAAAGATGAACGGTTGGATGTGGAGGGAGTAATACAAAAGTATGGGGTAAAGCCCGAACAAATTATTGATTATTTAATGCTGATGGGAGATACCTCTGATAATATCCCCGGCGTGCCTAAGGTGGGGCCCAAAACAGCTGCTAAATGGATTAACCAATACCAGAGCTTGGATAATCTAATTGCCCACGCTGATGAAATCAAAGGGGTAGCGGGTAATAATTTACGTGAGTTTATCCCCAATTTTGAGCTAACTCGCCAGTTGGTGACCATTAAGTGTGATTGTGAGCTGCCTGAGACGCTTACCGATATTACGCACTTAGCACCGCGAGCCCAAGACACGGCCAAACTAGAGCATTATTTTAATGAATATGGTTTTAGAACCTGGTTGCGAGAGCTGACGGGCAATGAAGACCAATTACCCACCCAAGATCGCAGTAAAGCTTCTGCGGCTCCCTCTGCACCACAAGCCGCTGCAGAAGCGGTACCAGTATTAACGATTACTTCGACGGATTACCGCACGCTGCTAGATAAAGCGGAGTTTTTGCAATGGGTGGATAAATTGCAGCAAGCTGAACTAGTGGCTTTGGATACAGAAACCACCTCATTAGATCCAATGCAAGCGCGCTTAGTGGGCTTGTCTTTTTCGGTGGAGCCGGGCCAAGCATGTTATATCCCGTTGGCGCACCGTGGTCCAGATCAAGTGCAACAGCTCGATAAAGCATGGGTATTAGAACAACTTAAACCGTGGCTTACCTCCTCGAAGGCAGCAAAGCTTTTACACAATGCTAAATATGACGCACATGTGTTTGCGAACGAGGGGATTACGTTGGCTGGCATTGCCGAGGACACCATGTTGCAAGCTTATGTATTGCAAGCGCATCAACGTGTCAATATGGAAGACCTTATGCAGCGTTGGCTTGGTGTGACAGGGACATCGTATGAGTCCATTTGTGGTAAAGGCGCTAAGCAAATAGGCTTTGATGAGGTCGCTGTGGATGTAGCAGCCCATTATGCGTGTGAGGATGCGGATATGACATGGCGCTTGCACCGTGTCCTACGTCCACAGGTTAAAAATCACGAAGGGCTAGAGCGTATTTATCAGCTAGAGCTAAAAACGTCCGTGGTGTTAACAACAGTAGAGCGCAATGGTGTAGCAATTGATACCGCATTGCTACAGAAGCAAAGCCAAGACTTAGGGCAGCGTTTGGTTGACTTAGAGCAGCAGGCTTATGCGTTAGCCGAGCAGCCATTTAATATGAACTCGCCTAAACAAGTTGGGGAGATTCTTTTTGAGAAAATGGGCATACCGGTTGTACGTAAAACTGCAGGCGGGGCGCCCTCAACCAGCGAGGATGTTTTACAGGAGCTGGCATTGGATTATCCTCTGCCTAAGATCTTATTAGCATATCGTGGTATTGCTAAGCTGAAATCCACCTATACCGACAAGCTGCCTAAAATGGTGGATCCCAATACGGGTCGGGTACATACACGTTATGCTCAGGCGGCTGTGATTACTGGTCGTTTGGCTTCGTCAGATCCTAATTTACAAAATATCCCTGTACGCACGCCCGAGGGCAGACAGGTTCGAGATGCTTTTGTTGCGGCTCAAGGCAAGGTGGTTGCGGCGGACTATTCGCAAATTGAACTGCGCATTATGGCGCATGTGTCTGGAGACAAAAACTTACAAAAAGTATTCGCGCAAGGGGGGGATGTGCACCGAGCTACTGCAGCGGAGATTTTTCATATCGAGGAAGATCAGGTTACAGCAGAGCAGCGCCATGCGGCCAAAGCCATTAACTTTGGTTTGATTTATGGCATGGGGCAATATGGCTTAGCCAAAAGCTTGGGGATCACGAATGCGGCGGCCAAGTCTTATATTGATCGTTACTTTGCCCGTTACCCAGGGGTGGCCCAATATATGGAAAATATCAAAGCCTTGGCAAAGGAGCAGGGCTATGTAGAAACGGTATTCGGGCGACGTTTGTATTTTCCAGAAATTCACGCTAAAGGAGCACGTGCCGCAGGGGCGCAGCGAGCTGCTATTAATGCACCTATGCAAGGAACAGCGGCTGATTTGATTAAAATGGCGATGGTAGCCGTGCAGCAATGGTTGGATCAACAACAGCTGAAAACGAAAATGGTGATGCAGGTTCATGATGAGCTTGTGTTTGACGCCCCTGAAGAAGAGGTGCCTTTATTACAAAAACATTTACCTGAGTTAATGTGCTCCGTTGCCACATTGGCAGTGCCTTTGGTG
>JAAYRP010000052.1 GCA_012518715.1 Alcaligenaceae bacterium
CACACCAAATTGCTTATATCCCTGCTGGGCAAACCCACCCTGCTCATTTCCCAAGCTTATTTAATGCCTTAGCACAACGTGAGGTCGCTGAGGTGTACGAACAGGACCAAACTTTTTTACTTAATAAGCAAACCACCCCTCATGGCACACTGTATGTGGCACGCAACATTACGATATTTGAGCAGCGTGAAGACAAGTTCACTGCCCTCACTTTTATTTTGGTCGGATTAATTTCCATACTCAGCTGGTGGCTGGCTCGAGTCACACTGATGTGTGAAAAACTGTCTTGGCGCTTAGACTTAAAAAGTGAACTCGATCACGGCACCCAAATCGAGTTGTTTTTTCAGCCTGCTTAGGCTGTGTAATCCTCGTTAAAAAAGCCCTTTGATATACACCAAAGGGCTTTAAATAACACCAGTGAGAACTAGCTAAACAACAAGCGACAACGCATCGTTCCCGGAATTTCTTTTAACGCTTGATAAGCCTGCTGGGAGTGCGCTTGATCCACATCAATGACCACATAGCCCACGGCTTCATCTGTTTGCAAAAACTGCCCCGATACGTTGATATCACTATCGGCAAAAACTTTATTAATGGCCCCTAACATACCCGGCTGATTTTTGTGAATATGTAAAATGCGGTGCTTACCAGGATGCGAGGGCAAAGCCAGCTCAGGAAAGTTCACCGAGGACACCGACGTGCCATTATCGCTATATTTCACAAGCTTTTGTGCCACCTCGATCCCAATATTGGCCTGAGCCTCTTGGGTGGAGCCCCCAATATGAGGGGTTAAAATCACATTATCCAGGCCACGTAGCGGACTGAGAAACTCATCATCATTGGAACGGGGCTCCACTGGGAACACATCAATAGCCGCACCGGCTAGATGCTTGTCCTGAATCGCCGCTGCCAAGGCATCGATATCGACCACCGTGCCTCGCGCCGCATTAAGCAACACGGCACCCTTTTTCATGGTGCGTATTTGTTTTTCGCCCATCATCATATGCGTGGAGGGTAGCTCCGGCACGTGTAAGGAAACCACATCACTTTGGGCCAAAAGCTGATCAAGCTGATCAAGCTGGCGGGCATTACCTAAAGGTAGCTTCGTGACCACATCGTAATACACCACATTCATGCCTAAGGCTTCGGCCAATACGGATAACTGTGTACCAATTGAACCATACCCAATAATCCCTAACGTCTTACCGCGCATCTCGTAAGAACCCGCCGCACTCTTGAGCCATTTGCCCTGATGAGCCGCCGCATTTTTTTGCGGAATGCCACGTAGCAACATAATGGCTTCACCTAAAACTAGCTCTGCCACCGAACGCGTATTAGAGTGCGGTGCATTAAAGACAGCAATCCCCCGCTCACGAGCAGCGGTTAAATCCACCTGATTCGTACCAATACAAAAACATCCTACGGCCACCAGCTTTTCTGCCACATCAAAGACTTCTTTAGTGAGCTGGGTGCGAGAACGGATACCAATAAAATGCGCATCGGCAATCTTGGCTTTGAGCTCATCGCCCGACAACGCACTGGGAATGGTTTCAATGTTGTCATAACCGGCGGCATTAAAGGTGTTTATTGCATTTTGATGCACACTTTCAAGTAATAAAATACGAATTTTGCTTTTATCTAAGGATGTTTTGCTCATCAATAAACCTTTCGTGCAAAAAAAATCAATTCTGTTACCTAAATGCTACCACAAGCTAGCCAACGAAATGGAATACCCCTATCCTTTCTCAAACCAAACTGCTGGCAGTAACGAGCACTTGGCATAGGGTTTTAAGCCACAGGCTGATAAAATAAGCCGTATTTTGACTTCATCCGAGGAACTTTCACTTGATTAGTAGCCTAAATACCTTTTTTGGTGGTGAGCTAGTACGTATCGTTTCATCCATTGTGGTGATTATCGTTGCTATCTTTCTCAACCATCTTAATGTGCGCTACCAAACCTCGCCGGCACGCGCACAAGCCAAGCGGGGCCAAGGCCGCCAACAGCTCGTTTTAATTAAAAACGTCATCATCTTGGCTGCCGTTAGCTTTATTGTCATGATTTGGGCCACCAAGATTGCTGGTGTAGCGATTTCCCTTTCCGCTTTTGCCATGGCATTGGTTTTATCCACCAAAGAGCTTATTATGTGCATCACCGGTTACACCATGTTTGCTATGTCGCGCCCTTTTAATGTGGGAGACCATATTGAACTCAGCGGTGTGCAGGGCTTGGTAGTGGATGTGGATCTGCTGAATATCACCCTTTCTGAAACCAATGGTTCCCATCAAATTACGGGTAAAACCATTGTGCTACCTAATAGTGTGTTGCTAACTGCGGTCATCACGAATCACTTTGGGCTAGGTGCTTATGTCGTGGGCACACTGCGCATTGCTGTTCCTTACGCCACGCCGCGAGCCGAGTTCACAGATATTGCTACGCGTATTGCTACCCGCATTTGTGAGCCATGGGCAAATGACTCATTACGTCATTTTCAACGCTTAGGCTCCAGAGCCCTCTTAGAAGCCCCATCTAATAAAATAGAGGTGCTGTGGGAGCCTGTAGACACCAAGCAGCACTGGGTGGAAATACGCTTTTTAGTACCTGCTGCCCAAAAAGAGGCCGTATCCCAACAAATCCAAAATCAAATCTGGCAAGAATATGGCGCCCAGCTTAGTCTGCTGCCCCACTCCCAATAAAAATGCCCCGTCACCATCCAAGGGACGAGGCACCTTGCTAAAACAAAATACCGATTTACAAGCCTAGTAAATCACTCATTTCATCAGCATGCTCTTCTTCTACTGCCATGATTTCCGTTAGCATTTGACGTGTAGTGGGGTCGGTATCACCAATAATTGCAATCATCTGACGATATGACTCCACTGCAATACGCTCAGCAATTAAGTTCGCGCGAATCATATCCTTGATATCTGCGCTGGTATCGTATTCGGCATGGCTACGGGTTACTAAGGTCGCTGGGTCTAAATCGGGCTCACCATTTAACTGCACAATGCGCTCAGCAATACGGCTAGCATGCTCTTGCTCCTGTTGTGCATGCTCTAAAAACTCC
>JAAYRP010000053.1 GCA_012518715.1 Alcaligenaceae bacterium
ACCAAACGGCACGCCTACGCCCAGCCCAACATACCAGCGTGGATTCAACTGCCATGTTGCGGCCAAGTTAGGCACAACTCCCCAACCTCCTGCATCGCCACCTGAAGTGCCTTTCGTGTTAAATGGTGTCACACTTTGCCCGTTATCCGTGAACTTAAAGGAAGGGCGAATAGCTGTCACTCCACCCGTTATATGGATACCAGGTAAATACGTCATCGCAGCAGGGTTGAAATGCAAAACACTTGCATTTTCAGTATCTACGCCTGATCCAGCATAAGCATTTCCCAACCCACTGGCGTTTTGTTCTAATAACTGAAAACCTGCTCCTAATGCGGTATTGGCATAAACGGCACTCAATACCAATGGCAATACCATCACACTGTGTTTTTTGATTTTCATCGTTGTCTCCTTTTTTCCTTTGGTTTTTGGGCCGTATCGACCCCTGACTGTACTACTTCACTACTGCACTCCTCGTTGATACAACGGCCCGCCCGTAAACGGTGCGTAGCCAGTTCCGAAAATCATCCCAGCATCGACCAAGTCCGCATCTTTCACTACTTGTTGGTCAAGCTGTTGCTTAGCGCTTGAGGCCAGTAAATCTGCCAGCTCTTGCGCAAGCTTATTGGCAACCGGCTCTGCTTTTGGTTTAATCGCCTTGCCGGCTTTCCATTGATAAAAGCCCTGACCGGTTTTACGGCCCAATTGGTTTTTTTCTATTTTTTCCTGTAGGCAAACTGGGGCTAAAGCATCAGTAACTAATTGTTTGCCCACCGCTAAAGCCACATCCAAGCCCACCATATCTACCAGCTCAATCGGCCCAACCGGCATGCCATAAGCTTCCATCGCAGCATCAATCGCTTCAGGCTTATACCTCTCGTCTACCAGGCGCATCGCGGCCAACATATAAGGAGTTAAAGCCGCATTAACTAAAAACCCAGGTACGCTTTTTACAACCAAAGGCAGCTTTCCTATCTGTCCCACAAAGCCGCGGGCTTGATCCACAACCTGCTGATGCGCTGGACTCGATACATTCTGATGTACCACCTCTACTAAAGGCATCAATGCCACAGGGTTAAAAAAATGGATACCCACCAAACGCTCTGGTTGTTTTAGATCCCGGCTCAGGTCCTCTAACGCCAAGCTAGAAGTGTTCGTAGCCAATACAGCATCAGGGCGCATCACCTGCTCTAAATGCGCATAAAGCCCACGTTTCGCATCGATATTTTCACTAATGGCCTCGAGTACCAGTTGCGCCTGTGCTGCACCGTGCCCATGGGGGTCAGGAATCAATCGATCTAATGCCGCTTGAATAGCACGTGGCTCTTTGAGACGCCTTTTAAATAACGTGGCGGCACGCTGCATTACGGCTTCGATCGCTGCTTGATTTTGATCCTGCAAGCTTACCTTTACGCCTTGTAAGGCACACCATGCCGCAATATCACCACCCATTACTCCCGCCCCGATCACATGCACTTGCTGCAAGGGCTGGTATTGTTCTGGCCGACCTTCGTTTTTTAGACGTTCCTGAAGGTGATACACACGCAATAAGTTTTTTGCCGTCTCCGAGCTTAAGATCTGATTCAAAAGCCTAGGGTTCGTTAATGCATTCCCCTCGTGGTGCTGCCATAACTGCAAAATAGCGCGAGGGGCTAAATAATGTTGATATGGGTCTTTCTGCTGTAACTGCTGCGTAACCTTTTTAGCCACTAATGAGCGCAATGGCTTCATATTTAGCCATTTTTTCCAGCCTTTTATTTGGCGGGGCTTACGACCCGAAACCACCCACTCACGGGCAACTTGCTCGCTAACCCTTAAGGGAACAATAGCATCAATTAACCCCATTTTTAGGGCACGTTTACTATTGATACGACGCCCTGTCAGCATCATATCTAGACCATCAATCGCTCCGACTTGGCGCGGCAAACGTAAAATCCCACCCCAACCTGGGAATATGCCCAACATGACCTCGGGTAAGCCCAAGCGAGTCTCGCTACTTTCAACAACCAAACGATAACGACAAGCTAAGGCGAGCTCTAAACCACCCCCCAAACAATGACCATTAATGAGGGCTAAGGTAGGGTAAGGCACTCGCTCTAGGCGCTCGAATAAATACCAACCACGGCTGACCATTTCTTTAGCAGCCTCTGGTGTGGTTAATTCAGAAAACTCTTTAATATCTGCCCCTACAATAAAACCCGTTTTTTTTGCGGAGCTAATCACTAAGGCTTTAGGTGGATGCTTTTCTAATAAATTTAGTATCTGTGCTAGCTCGGCCATCACTTCGGCCGAAAGCGCATTCACGGCAGTCTCTTTTTTATCAAGATAGAGCCATGCCACTTCAGTCTCATCAAAGCGTAAAAACCAGTGCTTGCTGCTATGACTCATCATGGCGTTATCTCCTGATCCGTGTCATATAGGGCCTCGACAAGCATAGCGCCCCCTTGGCCACCACCAATACAAATGGTAGCCACTCCGCGCTGTAGGCCGCGCTG
>JAAYRP010000054.1 GCA_012518715.1 Alcaligenaceae bacterium
CACAGAGTTAGCAGGGCAGGCTGGTTCCCGAAAGGTCTTACGCGATCGTTTAGGCCATATCCTTGAGGATGTGGCCGAGGTCATACCACCTCAGCATGGCAAAGATATTTACTTATCTCTGGATGCTGGGATTCAGTACGACACATTTTCAGCTTTAACCAAAGCAATGGCAGAAAATAATGCCGATGCCGCTAGTGCGGTGGTGGTAGATGTGCAAACCGGTGAGATCTTAGCTTTGGTGAACCTGCCCACATTTGATCCGGCCAAACGCAGTACTATCCGCCCTGAGATGACTCGGAACCGAGCGCTGACGGATACGTTTGAGCCGGGCTCTACGATGAAGCCCTTTACAGTGGCTTTGGCGCTAGACCTAAAACGTATTGGACTAAATACAAAGTTCAATACCGGTAGCGGGCAGTATCGCTATCAGGGACATACGATTACTGATGTCAGCCGTCATAATGGTGTCTTAGATGCGGCCGGGATTCTTCGACGTTCCAGCAATATTGGGATGACGATGATATCAGAGCTACTCACCTCAGAGGAGATGTGGCAGGCTTTTACCGCCCTTGGCTTTGGGCGTGCACCACAAATCGGCTTCCCTGGAGCAGTTTCTGGTCGTTTGCGTCCTTGGGATCGTTGGCGGCCTATTGAGCGAGCAACGATGGCTTATGGCTATGGCTTGTCGGTGTCATTAATGCAAATGGCACAAGCCTATACGGTTTTTGCTCGAAATGGCGATATGGTATCGCTTTCGTTAATCAAGCGTGAAACCAGCCCCACCAGTGTTCAGGTATTTAGGCCCGAGGTAGCACAAGCAGTACGAGCTATGCTCGAAGCCGCGGCAGGCCCTGATGGAGCTAAACTTGCTCAGGTACAAGGCTATCGGGTTGCGGGTAAAAGTGGTACGGCCAGAAAAATTGTCAATGGTCAGTATAGCCGCTCGCGTTACCGTAGCTCTTTTGTTGGCTTTGCACCGGCAGGTAACCCTCGTATTGTGGTAGCTGTAAGTATTGATGAGCCTAAAGGGCATTATTTTGGTGGAAGGGTGGCGGCACCTGTGTTTTCAGAGATTGTTGCCAGTAGCCTGCGCCGATTGGATATAGAGCCGGATGAGCCGGTAGATGCATTGGTGGCGGCAAACCCCAATCAGGAGAAAAAACAATAATGCAAGCATTACAAATAGTAGATTGGTTAACGGCGCAAGGGGTATCGACTTCTGCGCACTTGTGTTTGGATTCGCGTGCAATTCAAGCAGGCGATGTGTTTTTTGCTTGCTCAGGCTTGCATTCAAATGGACATGAATACATTGATCAGGCGATTGCGGCAGGAGCAGCTGCTGTGGTACAGGATCAGGCACATGCGCGTGCTACGTCAGTGCCAACCTTAGAGGTAGAGAATCTGAGTGCTTTGTTAGGGGCCATTGGGCATGAGTGGTATGGTCGTCCCTCTGAGCAAATGACTGTCATTGCTGTGACGGGGACAAATGGCAAAACATCTTCTGTACAGTGGATTGCTGCCATGCTGAATAACTCGGGTGTTTCATGCGGCACAATTGGCACCTTAGGGGTGGGTCTACCAGATGGAACAAATCTAGGTGGGGTGCTAACTACTCCAGATGTATTAACTATGCATCGTAGTTTAGCAGCGATGCATCAAGCCGGAGCAAACTTAGTGGCTCTCGAAGCCTCCTCTATTGGCTTAGAGCAGGGGCGTTTAGATGCAGTAGCGATTGATATCGCGGCTTTTACGAATCTGTCTCATGATCATTTGGACTATCATCAAACCTTAGCTAACTATAAGGCAGCAAAGCGTCTTTTATTTCAATGGCCGCGTTTACGCTTAGCCGTGATCAATCAAGATGATGCATTTGGAAGTGAACTCTTAACAGAGGCTCAGGCACAACGAGTATTAAGTTACTCCATGAAGGATGCGTCCGCTGACTTGTACGCGGATGATGTGCATACTGGTGCCGATGGGCAGGTTTTTAATTTAATTGAAGCGCATGGTACAGCGCAGATCCTAACGCACTTGCTAGGTGATCATAACGTTTCTAACCTGTTATTGGTGGCCGCCGTGCTCTTAGAGCTAGGCTGGCCGGTCGCTAAGATTGCTCGTTTAATGGCAACGTTAGGCCCAGTGCCCGGTCGTTTGCAGATTGTAAAACCGTTGGCAGTAGGCGAGCATCGTCCTTTGCCCTTAGCGGTGGTTGATTACGCCCATACGCCCGACGCCCTAGAGCATGCTTTACACTCTTTGCGTGAGGTCGCTCAGGTGCGACAAGGCAAACTTTGGTGTGTTTTTGGTTGTGGTGGGGATCGTGATACGGCTAAGCGTCCGCTCATGGGGGATATTGCGAGTCGACTGGCGGATCAGGTGGTGGTTACCACTGATAACCCTCGTAGTGAGTCCGCTCAAGCGATCGCAGAGCAGATTTTAGCAGGTATAACAACACGTCATGTACATACAGAGCTAGACCGAGCTACAGCAATACTACATGCGTTATGGGCAGCAGAGCCCAATGATATTGTGTTGATTGCAGGTAAAGGCCATGAAACTTACCAAGAGATCCAAGGCCAGCGCTATGTCTTTGATGATACGCATTGGGCAGGTTTTGCATTAACTTGGCTACGCCATGTCTCGATTTGTACCGATACCCGACGCTTGCAAGCAGGGCAGCTTTTTGTGGCTTTGCAAGGGGAACAATTTGATGGTCATGATTATGTGCAAATGGCCAAAGAAAAAGGGGCGGTAGCGGCCATTGTGGCTCGCCCTGTTGACGTGTCTTTACCCCAGTTTGTCTTAGGGGATACGCAGGCGGTGTTAACCAAGGTCGCTACATTATGGCGACAGCGTTTTGCTATCCCCGTCGTGGCTGTAACGGGGAGTAATGGTAAAACTACAACCAAAGAAATGATAGCGGCTATTTTTGCACAATGGCTAGGTACGGATAATACATATTTAGCTACAGAGGGAAATTTAAATAATCAACTCGGGGTGCCACTTTCCGTGTTGCGCTTGCGTCCTTCGCATCAGGCTGCAGTTTTTGAGTTGGGGATGAACCATCCTGGGGAAATCGCACCTTTAGCACAGGTGGCGGCGCCGACGATTGCGTTGGTGAATAATGCGCAGCGAGAGCATCAAGAATACCTACACACGGTGGAGGCTGTAGCCCAAGAAAATGGTAGCGTGATTACCGCTTTGCCAGAACAAGGGGTAGCCGTATTTCCAGCTGATGATACGTACACACCATTGTGGCAGCAGTTAGCCGGGGCGCGACAAACCTTGTGCTTTGGTCTAAATGAGCAAGCGGTGGTACGTGCGGAAAACATCCATGCCGATGCAACCGTAACACGCTTTCGTTTGGTCATGGGCGCAGATAGTGCCGCTGTGCACTTGCCTGTTCCTGGGGTTCATAATTTACGTAATGCTTTAGCCGCAGCAGCATGTGCGCAGGCTGCTGGAGCCCCCCTTGCTGCGATTGTTACGGGCTTGGAGTCTTTCCAAGCAGTGGCAGGACGCATGCAGCTTAAACCTTTACCTAATGGAATGCAGTTAATTGATGATAGCTATAACGCCAATCCGGATTCGGTGCGAGCGGCTATTGACGTTTTGGCACAGCTCAAAGGGAAAAAAATCCTTGTTTTAGGCAATATGGCAGAAGTTGGAATCCATAGTGGGGCAGTGCATTCCGAAGTGGGAGCTTATGCTCGGGAACAAGGCATTGATGTGTTATTGGCCTTAGGCAACGATGCCCAAAAAGCCGCTGATGCTTTTGGGGAGGGTGCATGTGGCTTTGAGAGTTTAGATGAATTAATTGCTCAGCTATTGCAGGCCATGCCGGCACAAATTGTAGTCAAAGGCTCTCGTAGTACACGCATGGAGCGGGTCGTAGAAGCCGTAGAGCAGTATTTTACGGAGAACCAGAATGCTTCTTGAATTAGCCCGCTGGTTGGCTGAATCACATATTCGAGCCTTTGGTGTATTTGAATACATCACACTACGAGCGGTGTTAGCATGTGCCACGTCGCTAGTTATTGGCTTATGGTGTGGCCCATGGGTGATACGGCGTTTGACAGAAATGAAAATCGGTCAGGCTGTACGTAGTTATGGTCCTGAGAGCCATCTACAAAAAAATGGAACTCCAACGATGGGGGGGGTGCTGGTACTGATTTCAATAGGGGTCAGTACTTTATTGTGGGCAGACTGGACAAACCGCTTTGTATGGGTGGTATTGCTGGTTACTTTTGGTTTTGGTTGGATTGGTTGGGCAGATGATTATAAAAAAGTGGTGCATCGAGACCCAGAGGGCATGTCCTCTCGGCAAAAGTTTTTTTGGCAAACCGTTATTGGTATTGTTGCCTCGGTGTATCTCACATTTGCGGTCTCTGCGCCAGCCACAGGGGACTTATGGCCTTTGTTTAAAGCGTGGGTACTAAGCGGCTTTACGATGCCCTTGCCCACTCAGGCAGACTTAATTGTGCCCTTTTTCAAGAGCATTAGTTATCCCCTGGGGGTGTTTGGTTTTGCGGCGCTAACGTGGTTTGTAATTGTAGGCTCGAGCAATGCGGTTAACCTGACAGATGGGTTAGATGGTTTGGCCATTATGCCAACGGTGATGGTGGGCAGTGCCTTGGGTATTTTTGCCTATGTTGTAGGGCGTGTGGATTACTCCAAGTATTTGCTCTTTCCTTATATTCCTGGTGCCTCAGAGCTTATGGTTATTTGTGCCGCGATTGCGGGTGCCGGTTTGGCCTTTTTATGGTTTAACGCCTATCCTGCCCAAGTATTTATGGGTGATGTGGGAGCGTTAGCCTTAGGGGGCGCCTTGGGTACGATTGCTGTGATCGTTCGTCAGGAAATCGTATTTTTCATTATGGGTGGGGTCTTTGTGGTTGAGACACTTTCCGTAATGATGCAGGTCACGTGGTTTAAATACACGAAAAAGCGCTACGGAGAAGGTAGGCGTATTTTTAAAATGGCGCCTTTACATCATCATTTCGAGGTCAGTGGTTGGAAAGAAACCCAAGTGGTGGTGCGCTTTTGGATTATTACCATGATGCTCGTATTGATTGGTCTTTCCACATTGAAATTACGATGAACAGCCCGATATTTTCCACCTCTAAAAATGGCTTTACACTGATCCTCGGGTTAGGGGAGACCGGTCTTGCGGCGGCACATTGGTATTTACGTCAACAGTTGCCCGTACGTTTGGCCGACACGCGACCACATTATCAGGACTATATCGATCAACTACACCAGCAGTATGAGATTGCCGCTATAGAGGTGGTTCTTGGCGCAGCGGCGATGCAGCTAAATGTGCTTGATGGGGTGCAAACCGTAGTGTTGAGTCCAGGCTTAGCGGTGACGCAGCCTGAAGTGGCGGCATTATTAACGGCTGCTACAGAGCGGGGTATTCGTGTTATCAGCGAAATAGAGCTATTTGCGCAAGCGCTTGCTGACTTACGCTTACAGGGCTATCAGCCCAAGCTGCTGGCAGTCACCGGAACTAACGGTAAAACCACGGTAACACAAATGCTAAAAGCGATGGTGCAGGCGAGCGGTTTAACGGTGCGGGCAGCAGGAAATATTAGTCCAGCGGCGTTGGCGGCGTTAACTGAAGCCCTTGACCAAGACGCCCTACCTGACTTTTGGGTGGTTGAGCTCTCTAGCTTTCAGCTTCAGCACACCGAATCTTTACCGGTGTTGGCAGGCACGGTACTGAATTTATCGCAAGATCATATTGACTGGCATGGTTCAATGGCCGCTTATGCTCAGGCTAAAGCGCGCTTACTAAGCATGAGTCAGTTAGCTATTGTTAATCGAGATGATGCGACCACCTTGAGCCTAGTGGCTCACCACCAGGTACAAAGTTTTGGATTGAATCGCCCCCCTCAGCGACAGGATATGGGAGTTTGCGAATTCCAGGGCCAGGATTGGATTTGTACTACAACAGCAGACGGAAAGCCTGATTATCTATTACCTGCCGCCGCTTTGCTTGTTCAGGGTAAGCATAATTTGAGCAATGCCTTAGCTGCTTTAGCTTTAGCGCATGCCGCCGGCTTGGCATGGGGGCCTTTATTAGAGACTTTACGGCATTATCAGGGCGAGCCCCACCGTTGTCAGTTTGTGCGCAATATTCAAGGTATTGACTTTATCAATGATAGCAAAGGGACGAATGTAGGTGCGACGGTAGCAGCGATAGAAGGGTTAAAGCGACCTTTGGTTTTAATTGCTGGTGGCGTTGGTAAGGGTCAGGATTTTGCCCCATTGGTCACGAGTATTCAAAAAAACATATGTAGAGCTGTGGTTTTATTTGGTCAAGATGCGCAGAAAATAGCGGAGCTGTTACAGGTGATATCGGTTCCTGTGGAGTTAGTCTCTAGCTTAGAACAGGCCGTGCATCAGGCTTTCTCTCATGCCTTAAGTGGGGATGCTGTACTGCTATCGCCGGCTTGCGCTAGCTTGGATATGTTTAAAAACTATATCGAGCGTGGTCAGTGCTTTATAGAAGCCGTGACCGATTTGGCTTTAGATCATGGAGAAGTCGCATGAGTACCCCGTTAACACAACGTCTTTGGCGCAGTAAGCGCCCTACACGCACAACAATGCCGAGTATCGATATTTCTTTACTTACCGTTGTATGCATATTGGCGGCATTTGGGCTACTCATGGTGTATTCTGCGTCCATTGCTCTGGCTGATGGGCCGCAGTACCGTGGTTATGGCCATTATTATTTTGTATTACGTCATGCTCTGTTTTTAGCTCTAGGGGCGCTGTTAGCGGGAGCCGTCAGTTTTATTCCCATGCGTGTATGGGAAAAAATGGCTTACCCTGTTTTTGTTATTGCAGTGCTGTTGCTATTACTCGTATTGATTCCGGGTATTGGTCGAGAGGTAAACGGAGCTAGGCGTTGGATCTCGTTAGGCTTGGTCAATTTTCAGCCATCAGAGTTTATGAAGGTCGCCATGATGATCTTTGCTGCTAAATACGTAGTGGTGAGAAAAGATCATATGTCGGAGTTTTTACGTGGCTTTGTGCCAATGATCGTTGTTGTTGGTTTGGTCGGCGGCTTACTAATACTTGAGCCTGATCTTGGCGCGTTTGTTGTCATCGCCTGCATTGCTATGGGGATTCTGTTTATTGGTGGTATCGCTTTGCGCTGGATGCTAGGGATGATTGCACTTTTTGGTGGCATTGGTGCAGCGATGATTTGGTTTGCCCCATGGCGTAGGGAGCGTTTGTTTGTTTACTTAGACCCCTGGAAACCAGAAAATGCTTATGGTAGTGCTTATCAGTTATCCCACTCGTTGATTGCATTTGGGCGTGGTGAATGGTTTGGTGTGGGGCTTGGATCTAGTATTGAAAAACTCCATTATTTGCCCGAGGCGCATACGGATTTTATTGTAGCGGTAATCGGTGAGGAGCTTGGTTTTGTTGGTGTGACCCTACTTATTTTGACTTTTGCCTTTATTATTTGGCGTGCTTTTGAAATAGGTCGGCAGGCCATTGCCATGGAGCGGTTATTTAACGGCATGCTTGCTCAAGGGGTAGGCGTGTGGTTTGGGGTGCAGACCTTTATTAATATTGGTGTTTGCTTGGGTTTATTGCCAACTAAAGGGCTGACTTTACCTTTAGTGA
>JAAYRP010000009.1 GCA_012518715.1 Alcaligenaceae bacterium
CTTGTCCCCAGTTTTGGGCAATTAAGTCCATCTATTGTTGAAAATGCTCTGGGTGAATGGCTTAACCATTATCAGCTGGTCCAATGGGATCATCAACTTCACTCGCATTGCCCTACCCCCACCGTTAAAGCTTTAGATCATTTTGGACTCAGCCGCCGCCCTTATTTTTGTTCTGGCTGCCCCCACAACAGCTCCACCAAAGTTCCAACGGGTAGCAAAGCCTTAGCAGGTGTGGGCTGTCACTACATGGCATCGTGGATGGATCGAGACACACAGGGGCTGACACAGATGGGGGGCGAGGGAACAGATTGGATCGGTGCCTCTGCTTTTATGGATCAAGCTCATATTTTCCAAAACATGGGTGAAGGCACCTATTTTCATTCTGGCTATCTGGCTATTCGCCAAGCCGTTGCCGCTAAAACCAATATCACCTATAAAATCCTCTTTAATGATGCGGTAGCCATGACGGGGGGCCAACCCGTAGATGGTCCCATCTCGGTACCACGGATTTGTCAGCAAGTGATCGGTGAGGGTGTCCAAAAAGTGGTCATCACCACAGATGAACCTAGCCGTTACAAGGGTGTGCCTTTGCCGGCTGATGTTCACGTCTATCCACGCCAAGAGCTGGACCGCTTGCAGCGCGAGCTTCGTGAAATTCCAGGGGTAACCGTATTAATCCACGATCAAACCTGCGCTGCAGAAAAGCGTCGACGTCGCAAAAAAGGGGCGTACCCTGACCCTAAACGTCGTATCTATATTCACCCTGAGGTCTGTGAGGGTTGTGGTGACTGCGGGGTGCAATCCAACTGTTTATCTATTATCCCCTTAGAAACTGAACTCGGTCGTAAACGTGCAATTGACCAATCGAGCTGCAACAAAGACTACAGCTGTGTGGAAGGCTTTTGTCCCAGTTTTGTTTCAGTGCTAAATGCCGAGCCTAAAAAAGCCACTACCATGGACAGCCAGCATTTACATCATCATATCCAGCAAGCGCTTGAGCACGTGGCAGTGCCCACCATTGCTCCTGCTTCCTGTAACTTGATCGTTGCCGGTATTGGCGGCACAGGTGTGATTACGATTGGAGCCATTGTCGCGATGGCCGCCCACCTAGAGCAACGTGCGGCTTCGGTCTTAGATATGACAGGCTTAGCTCAAAAAGGCGGGACAGTGATTAGTCATGTCCGTTTATCCAAAGACCAACATCCGGCAGGTGTGGTACGCATTGATCAACAGCAAGCGGATGTGGCCGTTTTATGCGATAGTGTTGCTGCCAGCCATCCTGCAGCGTCCCAATGTATTGCCCCCAACAAAACGCAACTGTTTATCAATAGCTATTTAGCGCCCACCTCTGAATTTACACGGCAACCGGATGTGCAGCTCCCACGAAAAGCGCTCGTAGAGCAGCTCGTACAGCACGGCGGCGCCCAAAACAGCATCCATGTCGATGCCCACGACCTGGCACAACAACTATTTGGAGACAGCATTCTTTCTAATATGCTAATGCTTGGCATTGCTTGGCAACACGGCGCCATCCCTTTACAACTGGCAGCTATTGAGCGCGCCATTGAGCTAAATGGGGTTGCCGTACAAGCCAATCAACTTGCTTTTGATGTAGGGCGCTTATGGGTCGCTGCGCCAGAACAAGTGCAACAGCTCCTCGCTCCAGCCCCTAGTCACACACAACGCCCGACCACCGTGGCTGAAGCTTTAGCCCTGTATGTACCACGTTTGCAAGCCTACCAGAATGCGGCCTACGCCCAACGTTTTCAAACGCTGATTGAGCGCTTGCAACAAGCCGAACAACGCCTGAACCCCACGTCAGAGACGCTTAGCTTACAAGCAGCACACAGCTTGTATAAGCTCATGGCTTACAAGGATGAATACGAGGTAGCACGCTTATATAGTGCTCCTTCTTTTAAACAGCAGCTCCAAGAGCAGTTTGAGGGAGATTTTCAATTGAACTTTCATATGGCTCCCCCTTGGATCAGCCGTTTAGGTAGTCACGGTCGCCCAGTTAAACGTCAGCTCGGGCAATGGGTACAAGCCCTATTCCCTGTTCTTGCCAAAGCCAAAGCTCTACGCGGTAGTTGGCTCGACCCCTTTGGCTACCAAGCTGAACGACGTTTAGAGCGCCAAGCACGCGATGTTTTTATGCAGCGCCTTGAGGACATCGCTCAACAACTTTCCACACATAACTTTGAGCAGTGTCTAACTTATGTACGTCATGCACAAACCATTCGTGGTTTTGGCCCGGTTAAACATGACGCACTCGTTCAATTACTCGAAAAATCCAAAAATACGCCCTTATCCCCCCAGTTAACCCAAGCTCCCGCTTAATCAATTAACTGACGTGAGCCCATAAGCGTAGGTATACTATATCTACGCTTTTTTATTTTATTAAAAAGGAGAACCAAGCATGACGGTTTCTGAACTACCCCCTGCCCAACCAGTAAAAACCGAACCGAACCCCGCCGGACACTGGCCTTACCCATACAGTAATGAAGACGAAGACTAACCATAGACACTTACAGCATGTTTAATGATATTTTGTACTTTATTGTGCATATCGGCTTATCACTGCTAGGTATTGCATTTATCTTCCGAGCCTGGCTATTTGCCGTCAGAATGCCTCCCTTTAACCCCTATTCACAAGCGGTTATTCAAGTCACAGACTGGGCTGTGCAACCTTTAAAAAAGCTCGTATCCCCTCGACGCTATCTGGATCTTCCTAGCTTGCTGGCTGCCTGGCTTTGTGCTGTAGTGTATTTGGTTGTGAGCTTGCTCCTTTTACATCAGTCTATCGTGGCTGCTTCTCAGCTTGTCGGCCTTGCGTTAGCTGGCGTGCTCACCGTGATTAAATGGGGGCTAAATACAGCATTGTGGTTGATATTGATCCAGGTGATTTTATCTTGGGTTAATCCCACTGCTCCTGCTATGCCTTTATTACAGGCACTGACGCGACCGATTATGGAACCCATACGTCGCCATCTTCCTGCTACGGGCGCTATCGATTTTTCTCCGCTGATTGTTTTACTCATTTTACAAGTCGCCAATATGGTGGTGCAGCGGTTAAGCATGACCCTAGGCGGACTCTAAACCCGAATAAAAAAATCGCCCTTTACATAGGGCGATTTTTCATGGCAAATAAGAACGCGATTAAAGCGGCGTTACACGTGTCGGGCCGTTCCCGCTAAGCACTCTGACACGCTGGCCAGCCGTAAACATCACATCGGCCTCTTGGGCTATAGCGCGAGTTTCACCATTATCCATCTGCACTGTAATCTCTATGCCCTGACGTTTTTGCGTTTTATTCTCAATCGCATTTCCAGCAAGCCCACCAAGGATGGCACCGCCCATCGTAGCAAGAATATTACCGCGCCCACCGCCAATTGTGCTACCAGCCACCCCGCCCACAGCGGCACCGGACACCCCCCCAAACCCCGAGGGCTGCTCTGACTGAATCGTAACGTAGCGCACAGACTGTACCGTACCTAAGCGCACAATTTGCTCATTTTGTGCTTGACCATAGGTATACACTGAGCCCGAAGCAGATTGATTCGCACAACCCGATACCAATACCGCACTAGCGACAGCCATACCTAACCACAGCATACGCCAACGCGATTTTTGTGTTTGTTCCATCATATAACAACTCCAGCGGGCCTTTAGGCCCTATTGATTACGCACCGATGGTTTTTTCTATATCATAGTGCTGCTGCAAAAGCTGCTGAATCTGTGCCGCTGTCGGCTGATGATTTTGTGGGCCTTTAGAGGAGATCTTCAAACTACCCATTACATTGCCCAAACAAGCGGACTCATACCAGCCCCAGCCCTCGGTCAGACCATGCAATAAGCCCGCCCGATGCGCATCACCACACCCTGTGGGGTCGGCTACCTTTGACACAGGAACCGGTGCAATCTCCACGGTTTCACCATTCACATATAGCGTAGCACCTTTAGCGCCTTTAGTGACAACAACAGCTTGTAAATTTTTGGCAATATCCGCCATGGAGCGCCCCGTCCGTTGCACAATCACTTCAGCCTCGTACTCATTAGCGGTTAGCACAGAGCATAACGCTAACATCCGCGCTAAGTCCTCACCCTCAAATAAAGGCATGGCTTGCCCAAGGTCAAAAATAAACGGCGTACCTTGGGTATGTAAGCGTTCTGCGTGAGCAAACATTCCGTCTTTGGAGTCTGGCGCCACGATCGCCCACGCCGCCTGCTGACCAGATAAATCATTGGCCGCCGAATGCAGCATCGCCCCAGGATGAAATGAAGCAATTTGGTTACTATCTAAGTCTGTCGTAATAAAGCACTGGGCAGAAAATAAATCCTCGCGCACTTGCATCATACTCGTATCAATACCCAGCTGTTTAAAGCGCTCAACATATTCGATGCCATCGGCTCCAACCACCCCTACCGGCACCGCTTGTGCACCCAATAAGTGTAGGTTATAGGCTATATTACCCGCACACCCTCCATACTCTTTACGTAACGCAGGCACAAAAAAAGACACGCTGAGCGCTTGCACATTATCTGGCAAAATATGATCTTTAAAGTGCCCTTCAAAGACAGCAATCGAATCAAACGCCAAAGATCCGCATACTAAAATCCGCTTAGACATAAATATAAAAACCTTTATGGATAATATTTTTCCACGGTAAAACCGTTAATTTTTTTATTAGGAATGGTCACAGGTAGTCGCACAGCATATTGCTGCCCTGCAGCAAAAGGACGTAAACGCTGGCTAGCTGGCAAATACTGCTCCGGTGTAACAGCTATTGTCGCTAACACTGCCGCCGAAGCATCCGTAAAACTTAGCACCAATGTCGGCCACTCTTGCGGCCATGCGAGATGATTTTTTAGTTGTAACTGTAGTAAGTAAGTGCTTTTTTTAGAAGGCTCAGTAGCTGGCTGCAACTGCAAAGCACTATGCAAGACCTCGATGGCTTCGACTTCGCGCATATAAGGCACATCACAACCCACCGCATCGCATAGAGTCTGTAAGACTGGCCGTGTAAATGCCACGCTATTTGCTATCTGGGCTCGATACACATAAACCAGCTGCATCAAAGTGATGATAAGTAACCCACCAACCACCAATTGCCACAATAAACGCCCCCATGCCGAAACAGGCGCGGCGCTTGGCAAAGACCGACGGGGCACGTCTAGCTCGACTCGCTCGCCTACATACCATTCGGGTTCGGTTAACTGCTGGCGCCGCTCAGAGTGATCCAATACCACCCGCACCGGCGACTCTGTGGGCTCTGTGTCTACCACTTTGGGTGGCGCGCCATGCCGCTGTGGCTCGGATAGAGGAACACGCGTTTCAGGAGCCGATGCTTTTTGAGGCAGGGGTACGCCTGAGGCTAAGGGGGCCTCCCCGATAAAATGGTGCCTAAGACCACTCGGCGATGACGGTGAGGTAACAGCTGTCGGCTCTGTTATGGTTGCTGCCTGTGGCTCCACCACCGAATCATACGCATCGAAAATATACGCACAATGTGTACAACGAAATAATCCCTTACGCTGTTGCAGCTGCGCCAGCGTTAAGTCAAAGCGTGTATGACATTGCGGACATTGGGTAGTTAACTCGATCATGAGCCCTTAGCCTAACGATTAGTTTTGCTTATGCGCCACCAAACCAATCCAACCCTCGCGTTCACGCCAAGGGGTTAAATGCAGATAATCGCTATAAGCCTCTTGCATCTCTGCCGTTTGCCACTCAAAAATACCGGCCAACACTAAAAAACCACCGGGTTTAACGCGTGCTGCTAACATCGGCGCAAGGATTTTCAGGGGGTTAGCTAAAATATTCGCTACCACTACATCATATTGTTGCTCGGGCAAATCTCCTGGCAACATCGCATTCACATACACACTATTGTTTTGCGCATTTGCCTGTGTGGAAAACACCGCTTGTTCATCCACATCCACCCCATCAGTATGTCCAGCACCCAGCTTCTTTGCTGCAATCGCTAAAATGCCTGAACCACACCCATAGTCTAAAACGGTTTGTCCGGCTTGCAAATGCTCTGATAACCACTCTAAGCATAGATGGGTGGTGGGGTGGCTCCCCGTACCAAAAGCCAAACCGGGATCCAGCTGAATACACACTTTGCCTTCGGATTGCGCCTGTTGCGCCACAGCGTCTTCGGCGTGCCAGCTCGGTACGATCAAAATACGCTCACCGACCTCGATCGGACCAAACTGGGACTGCGTTAAGCGGACCCAGTCGTTATCTGGTACATCTCGTACATGCCAGTCTCCCTCGTCGATATCTAAGATCTGGTGGTCGCGCAACTGCTGAACCATTTCGGCAGCATCCGCGTCCTCGGGCAACAACGCCACTACCCGATTACGTCGCCAAGCAAAGACCTCGGGTTCTAAACCAGGCTCGCCATAAAGCGGGGACTCCGCATCGGTATTTTCATCAGCGTCTTCTACTGAAACAGACAAAACGCCTAGTTCAAGCAAGGCATCAGAAACCTGTTCTGCCTGCTCTTCCGCACATAATAAAACGATTTCACGCATAAGGTGTTTTCCAAAAAATAAAAGCAGAGGCAAGCCCCTGCTTTATATTTTACCGCGAGTTCGCCATTAAGGGCGTTTTGCCAATTTTTCTTCAAGATAGTGGATACTAAACGAGCCCGACTGAAACTGTGGGTCTTGCATGAGTTCACGATGAAGTGGAATATTGGTTTTCACCCCTTCGACGATCATTTCTGATAAAGCAATATCCATGCGAGCAATCGCCTGCTCACGCGTTTCGCCATAGCTAATCAGCTTACCAATCATGGAATCATAGTTCGAAGGCACGGTATAACCAGCAAACACGTGCGAGTCCATGCGAATCCCTGGGCCCCCTGGTGTATGCCATTTGGAGATATGTCCAGGGCTAGGAATAAATTTGAATGGGTCCTCGGCGTTGACACGGCATTCGATAGAATGCCCCTTGAATTGGATGTCACGCTGGCGCAAAGTGAATTTTTCACCGGCAGCAATCAGGATCTGCTGCTGCACCAAATCAATACCGGTAACCATCTCGGTAATGGTGTGCTCTACCTGAATGCGCGTATTCATTTCGATAAAATAAAACTCGCCATCCTCGTAGAGAAACTCAAACGTCCCCGCACCGCGATAGTTGAGCTTACGGCATGCATCCACACAGCGATCACCAATGCGTTCGATCAGCTTACGCGGGATACCAGGAGCGGGTGCTTCTTCGATCACTTTTTGGTGACGGCGCTGCATAGAGCAATCGCGCTCACCGAGCCAAACCGCATGACCATTACCATCGGCTAACACCTGGATCTCGATATGGCGAGGATTTTGCAGGTATTTTTCCATGTAGAGGTCAGGGTTACCAAATGCCGCTTCGGCTTCAGCACGAGTTGTCGCCACCGCATTCAATAAAGCCCCCTCAGTGAAAACAACACGCATACCGCGCCCGCCTCCGCCACCGGAAGCTTTGACAATGACGGGGTAACCAATATCACGAGCAATGCGAATGATTTCCTCTGGGTCATCGGGCAATGCCCCTGCCGAGCCTGGTACCACTGGTACATTAGCCTCGATCATGGTTTTTTTCGCAGTGACCTTGTCACCCATCAGGCGAATCGTATCAGCACGAGGACCGATAAACACAAAACCACTTTTTTCGACACGCTCAGCAAAGTCTGCATTCTCAGCCAAAAAACCATATCCAGGGTGAATGGCTTCTGCATCTGTGACTTCGGCGGCCGCAATAATAGCGGGCATATTTAAATAGCTTTCGCGGGGGTTCGCCGGACCAATACAAACCGACTCATCGGCCAAACGTACATATTTGGCATCACGGTCTGCTTCGGAGTGCACCACTACGGTTTTAATACCCATTTCGCGACAAGCGCGCTGGATGCGTAGGGCGATTTCCCCCCGGTTAGCGATAAGGATCTTTTCAAACATGAAATTAGCCAATCACAAACAAGGGCTGACCGTATTCGACGGGCGCACCATTTTCAACAAGGATTTCTTTAATAACACCGGCTTTATCTGCTTCGATTTCATTAAGCAGCTTCATCGCCTCGATGATACAGAGCGCGTCACCTTCTTGAACGCTTTGGCCTACCTCTACAAATGGAGCTGCTCCAGGATTCGGAGCGCGATAAAATGTACCCACCATTGGTGCTGTTACCACATGGCCCTCGGGCACAGCAGGAGCACTTTCTGCGGCGGGTGCTGCGGCGGGAGCGGCAGCAGCAGGTGCAGCCATCGGCATCGCAGCAGGCGCTGTGGCGTATACCATTTGTTGAGGTGCAGCAGGGGCCGACTTAACAATTCTGACCTTGCCATCACCCTCGGTGACTTCGAGTTCAGAAATATCAGACTCTGCAACGAGGTCAATTAAGGTTTTAAGTTTTCTAAGATCCATGCATGTTTCCTGCCACACCACTGCCGTGTATCACTAAAAACGGTCAGGGTGCTGTTAAAATTGGATGAAAGATTAAGCCATAGCATAACGCAATGCGGCTTCGTAGCCATAGGCCCCTAAACCCACAATAACACCTTTAGCCAAGTCCGATAAATAGGAATGGTGCCTAAAGGTTTCGCGTTGATGTACATTAGATAAATGTACCTCGATAAAGGGAATAGCAACGCCCGCCAAAGCATCACGTATCGCCACACTCGTATGCGTGTACGCGCCAGCATTGATTACGATGTAATCGATCTGTTCATGACGCGCTTGATGGATACGATCCACCAGAGCGCCTTCGGAGTTGCTTTGGTAAGTGCTACACGTACCCCCTAAGTCTGCTGCCACGTGCCGTAGATGCTGGTTAATATCATCCAAAGTCTGTGAACCATAAATATGCGGTTCACGCTGGCCTAACAAATTTAGGTTGGGTCCATGTATCACAAGTATATGACGAGCCATGGCTTAATAACGTGGTAATTATAGATCGCTTTTTTACGCCAAAAAGCCCTGTTTGTCTATAAAAACAAGCATTTTTAACATAAAAAAGCCCAACATACGGCTGTAGTTTAAACGAAAAAGCTGTTGCTTGCCGGCAAGTTAAGGGGTTTTTTTCAAATTATTGATTTTGCTATCTAAATCCTTTTTATCGATCTGACCAAGAATTTGATGCGCCACCGTGCCATCTGCCGAGATCACCAAAGTAAAAGGCAGCCCCCCTTTGGGGTTACCGAGCGCACGCATATGCTTGACGCCACTATGCCCCGGCACATAAAGATCATACGAAACGGGTATTTCCTGTAAGAATCTTTTGACATTACGCTGTGTATCTATGGCTAAACCAACAAACTGTACATCTGTATGCGATTGACTCAGCGCCTCTAGGTCAGGCATTTCCTCTACACAAGGCGGGCACCATGTCGCCCAAAAATTAACAACCAAGGGTTTTCCCGTGTATTGGGATAACGCGGTGCTTTCGCCATTCAGGTCATCAACGCTTAACTCGAACACAGACTGTGCTAACGCAGGTCTTAGCCCCAGCGCAAAGAGAATGGTGATCCAAAAAGCAGCTAAACGGCGTAAAAACATGACGATCTCTGTATCCTTTCCTTTGTTTTTTGCTCTATTTAGAACTGAGGCTCTATAAAAAGTTCCATTTTTGCTTTATAGCAAGCAAATGTTGTCTAAAATGGGAGCAAATGGAGGTTTTATGCATATTCATATATTAGGTATTTGCGGTACGTTTATGGGGGGCTTAGCACTGATAGCCCGTGCTGCTGGGCATCGTGTTACAGGCTGCGATGCGGGTGTTTACCCCCCAATGAGTACCCAGCTGCAAGAGCAAGGGATCGATTTAATCGAAGGCTATGATGCCGATCAAGTTCAGCTCAAGCCTGATTTATTCGTGATTGGTAATGTAGTCAGTCGTGGCAACCCACTGATGGAAGCCATTTTAGACCAAGGTTTACCTTATACCTCTGGGCCACAATGGTTGGGCGAGAATATACTACGCTCACAGCATGTGCTTGCTGTCGCTGGCACCCACGGTAAAACCTCCACCAGTTCCATGTTAGCTTGGATTTTGGAGTACCATCAGCGCCAACCTAATTTTTTAATCGGTGGCGTCGCACCTGATTTAGGGGTATCCGCTCGTTTTGATGCCAAACAGTCGTTGTTTGTCATCGAAGCGGATGAATACGATACCGCATTTTTTGATAAGCGCTCTAAATTTGTCCACTATCGACCGCGCACTGCCATTTTAAACAATTTAGAATTTGACCACGCGGATATTTTTGCGGATTTGGCCGCTATCGAAACCCAATTTCATCATCTGGTGCGTACAATTCCTAGCCATGGTCTGATTATTCGTCCCCAAGACAGCCCAGCATTGGACCGTGCGCTTGAGCGCGGCTGTTGGACACCTGTCAGTTACTTGGACTCCCCCACTGGTTGGTACGCCGAACAAATCGACCCACAGACTGTACGCGTTGATTTTAATCAGCAACCACAAGGTCACATTCATTGGCACCTAAGCGGTGAGCATAATCGGCTCAATGCGCTTGCCGCCATTGCCGCCGCCCACCATGTAGGAATTTCCCCTCAACAAAGTTGCGAAGCGCTTAGCCATTTTCAGGGTATTAAGCGACGCATGGAACTACGCGGCACAGTAAATCATATCCGTGTATACGATGATTTTGCTCACCACCCCACGGCGATTGCCTTAACGCTGGCCGGTTTACGCCAACAAATAACCGATCAAGAGCGCATTATTGCCGTGCTTGAGCCGCGCTCCAATACCATGAAGCTCGGCGCCATGGCGGCTCGCTTGCCCGGCGCTTTAGCTGATGCGGATCATACTTTTTGCTATAGCGAATCCCAAGGTAAGCACGCGCTCAACTGGGATGCCCACGCTACCTTTGCCCCTTTAGGCAGCAAAGCCACGGTATATCAGGATCTCAATCAGCTGGTCCAAGCCGTGGTGGCTCACGCGCAACCCCATGATCATATTGTAATTATGAGTAATGGCAGCTTTGGGGGTGTGCATGACCATATTCTCAATGGCTTAGACCACCGTTTTTCAGAGTAAAGGTTGATATGATTCTTTATCTTCACGGCTTTCGCTCCTCTCCCCAGTCTTATAAAGCGCAAGTACTAGCACATGTAATGCAGGCTAAAAACCAAAGCCATCGTTGGGTCTGCCCCCAATTACCTGCAAGCCCAGCGGCCGCTATTGCCCTGTGTAATGACTTGATCCAAAAAGCCCAACTCACCAATCCGAGCCAAGAGCTCGTGATCATCGGCTCTTCATTAGGTGGGTTTTATGCTCATGTACTCGCAGAGCAATGGGGTTGCAAGGCCGTTCTACTTAATCCTGCGGTTCATGCTCCTCGTGATTTAGCCACGCAGGTGGGTACCCACACGATGTACCACTCTGATGAGCCTTTTGAGTTTTTGCCACAGTATGTTGATGAGCTCTCCGCCATGCAACCACAGCAGGTTAGCAGCCCTCAACGTTATTATTTACTCGCGGCCAGTGGTGACGAGGTCTTAAACCACCAAGAAATGCTCCAGACCTTTCATGGCAGCCAAGGCCTACTCATTTTTGGCAGTGATCACGGTATAGCGGATTTTGATCTTTACCTACACCCTGTTTTACACTTTATAGACCCTACCCTGTGTAGCTGATACTCTGCTTTTTGTTCTAACACCCAAGGTTCTTATGTACGTCCTTTTTGAAGACAGCGGCAAATTCAAAGCCGAAAAAATTTTTTCTCAAGCTGATACCACGTTGCAGGTAGAGTCAGCCACTGGCAAACGCAGTAAGATTCGTAAAAATAATGTTTTTTTTGAATTTAGTGCGCCTGAACCCGCTTTACTGTTAGAACAAGCAGAACAACTCGCTGCGGATTTTGATATTGACTTTTTATGGGAGTGCGCACCCGAAGACGAGTTCCATGCGGTGGATTTTGCCCAAGAATATTTTGGCCACCCGCCTAGCGCCGTCGAGAAAACGGCTTTGATCTTGGCTTTGCATAGTGCCCCAGCTTACTTCCACCGACGAGGCAAAGGCTTATACCGAGCCGCCCCCAAGGACATTCTTCAAGCCGCTTTAGCAGCTATAGAAAAAAAACGTCAGCAAGCGGAACAACAAGAAGCTTGGACGCAAGCCATGATCGCCGGCGAGCTACCTGCCGAGATCGCCGCTGTTGCCAATCACCTGCTCACTTCACCCGATAAAAATAGTATAGAGTGGAAAGCCTTTGATGCTGCCGTACAGCATTTAGCGATTAGCCCAGAGCAGTTATTACTGGATTTAAATGCCTGGTCTAGCCCCTTAGCCCTTCATCGATATCGGTTTTTCTCACACTATTTTCCTAAAGGCACCGATTTTCCTGAAATCGAGCTAAAAAATGGTTGGGGGCAGGACTTCCCCTTGGCCGAAGTACAAGCCTACTCTTTAGACGACGCTAACACCACCGAGATTGACGATGCCATTTCTATTCAAGCCATTGGCTCACAGCAGTGGCGCGTAGGTATTCATATTGCTACCCCAGGGTTAGCAGTACAGCGTGATAACGAGCTAGATCAACTAGCGCGCAAACGCTTATCCACTCTGTATACCCCCGGGCAAAAAGTTTCCATGTTGCCCGAAAATGTGATTCGTCAGTTTTCTTTGGATGCTGGGTTAGAGCGCCCTGCTGTGTCCTTATACGTGGACATTGATCTGGAGCAAGGCCTAATTCTCCAACACCATACACGCCTGGAGCGAATTCAAGTCAAAGAAAATCTACGGCAAAACGATCTTGATCCACTCGTTACCCTAGAAGCGCTTAATGACCCTAATCAGGACCTGCCCTATGCCGACTGGATACGCCCCTTATGGGCCGTGACTCAGTTTTTAGCCAAGCAGCGTGAACAGATTCGAGGCAAACCCGAGAACAATAATCGGGTTGAGTTTTTATTTGAACTCGAAGGGGAGCCCGACAACCCCGATAGCATCGTGCACCTCATACCACGTGTGCGCAACGCCCCTTTGGGCTTAATCACCGCTGAAATGATGATTTTGGCTAACAATCTTTGGGGTGGCTTACTCGCCCAATACGATGTACCTGGGATTTATCGCTCACAACAAAACATGCGTACCCGCATGTCGACCCATGCCCTGCCTCACGAAAGCATTGGTGTGCCACAATATGCCTGGTCAACCTCTCCGTTACGCCGCTATGTGGATTTAGTCAATCAGTGGCAAATTATGGCGGCGGCTGAACATGGGGTATCGGCGCGGCTTGTTGCACCTTTTAAACCTAAAGAAGCCGATTTATTTGCAATTATTGGGGCGTTTGATGCGCAATATACGGCATGGAATGAATTCCAACAACGCCTTGAGCGCTACTGGGTATTACGTTGGCTAAAACAACAACAAATTGAACAAATCCCCGCCACTGTCATCAAAGAGGATCTTGTACGCTTTGATATTGCACCTTTTATAACGCGTGTGCCCAGCCTAACAGAAGTGACACGTGGGCAAAAAGTTATACTGGACTTACTCACCACCGACGAGTTAGCGCTTACCGTTAGCTGTCGCGTTCGTGAAATTCTTCCTCTACCAGAACCCGATCAGGCTCCTTTGCCCGAATGATGATAAAGCGCCTCTTATCTCCTTTTGATTACCTTTGGTTAGCTATTGCCTTATCGCTCACCATTCATGGCGCTTTTTTTTATCTTTTCTGGCCCACCAACCATTCCTTACGCTTATCCAACGAACCAGAAGTGGCTCTCATTAACTACAAAAATGATGAGCCTGTGCTTGAAGCACTGCTGTTAGCACAATGGCAGTCCGCTGGTGGAGGGAGCGGGCAGCCTACCAATGCCGCCAGCGCACCATTTAGTGGGCAAGCCCTACCCACCCCCAATGAGCTCGTGCTACAAGCGCTACGCGAGCGCTTGCGCCAAGCAGAACAAGAACAACTACAATTGCTGATGCAACTTGAGTCTGAGTGGCAACATGCGCAACAAGAGTCTGCCAAAAATCAGACTGAAACCCTTGACGCCGATCAGGAAACCACCCATCAAAATGAGCTTGCACAAAAAATTCATGTGCTTAAAGCCAAGATCGAACACCATAATGCCCAACCACGTATTCATTTTGATGCACCTACGACCAAAGCCTCGCCCTATGCGGCGTATATCGAGGCTTGGCGCGCTAAAGTCGAACGCTTAGGCACAGAGCATTATCCGGAACAAGCCAAGGGACAGCTCTCTGACCGTTTACAAATGACGGTATATATAGATAATGAAGGGCATTTACTCAAGGTCGATATTCATCAGCCAGCTCACAATCCGTTATTTAATGTAGCGGCTCAGCGCATTATTCGTTTAGCTGCTCCTTTTGAAGCATTTAGTCCAGAAATGAAAGCAGAGATTGATGTGCTTGCGATCACG
Source organism: Alcaligenaceae bacterium (assembly GCA_012518715.1). Taxonomy (GTDB): domain Bacteria; phylum Pseudomonadota; class Gammaproteobacteria; order Burkholderiales; family Burkholderiaceae_B; genus Paenalcaligenes; species Paenalcaligenes hermetiae. Next base: position 14,402 of record JAAYRP010000009.1, read on the forward strand.
CGAAGCTGGCATTTCACCCAAGGTCAACTTAGTACACAATTACCATGACTTCTTATCCCCTACAATGTGCCGTCATAGGCAACCCCATTGCGCATAGCCGCTCTCCAGAGATTCATCATGCCTTTGCCAAGCAGTGTGGATTGGCTCTGCAGTACCAGCGTCTCTTAGCAAATGACAATGATTTCTCTGATCATGTGCGTGGTTTTTTTGCTCAAGGTGGACGGGGCTTAAATGTCACGGTCCCTTTCAAGGAAAAAGCCTTTGCTTTAGCAGATGTAATCAGCCCCCGTGCCCAACAAGCAGGTGCAATCAATACTCTCTGGATGCAAGATGGCCAACTACATGGTTGTAATACTGA
>JAAYRP010000055.1 GCA_012518715.1 Alcaligenaceae bacterium
GCCAAGGCAATCCGCTGCCGCTCCCCACCAGATAACTGCCCGGGATAATGGTCTTGGCGGTGCGCTAGGCCAACTTGCTCAATCATCTTTTGCGCTTCAGCACGTGCCTGCGCTCGTGGTAAACGTCGTACGATTAATGGCATAGCCACATTATCAAGCGCTGTAAATTCGGGCAGCAAGTGATGAAACTGATAGACAAAGCCTAATGATTGGTTACGAATTTGACTGCGCTGCTTCTCGCTTAACCCCTCTGTGTTTTGCCCCTGAACTCTCAAAACGCCCTGATCCGGTCGGTCTAATAACCCCAGCACATGGAGCAACGTACTTTTTCCCGAACCTGACGCCCCCACAATGGCTACCATTTCACCGGCTTTCACTTGCAGGTTAACATCCCGTAACACTTCGACCCGCGTGTTACCATCCTCGTAGTGACGCTGGAGACACTGAGCATCAATAACCACATCCGTTTTAATCATGTCTCAACACCTGTGCTGGCTGTAAGCGCGAAGCGCGCCAACTTGGATAAATAGTGGCTAACAAAGCCAATACTAAAGACGTCACCCCAATCACTGCCATATCAGTTATTTGCGGATTAGAGGGGAGCTCGCTAATAAAATAAATCTGTTGGGGCAAGAACTCAAAACCCAAAAGGTTTTCTATAAAGGGAACAATCACATCCACGTTATAGGCCACCAAAGCCCCTAACCCCACTCCTATCACCGTTCCCAGCACACCAATAATGGCCCCTTGCACCAAAAAGATCCGCCCAATTTCCCGCGGTGTTGCCCCCAAGCTGCGTAAAATCGCAATGTCGCTCCGTTTGTCTTTGACTGCCATCACCAACGAGGACAATAAATTAAAAGCCGCTACAGCAATAATTAACGTCAAAATCAAAAACATCATCCGTTTTTCTGTTTGTACTGCTGCAAACCATGTGCGATTATTTTGAGTCCAGTCACTCACTAGGACTTGTGCTGGCATCTGCTGCGCAATTTGTGCGGCAACCTGAGGGGCTTTTTGCATGTCTTTGATGCGTAAACGCACCCCACTATTACCACTGTCTCTAAACACGCGCGCCGCATCCTGATAATGGATAAAAGCTAAGGAAGCGTCATACTCATAATGCCCCGAGGAATATAAGCCCACCACCTTAAACTGACGCATACGCGGCGTAAACCCAGCCGGAGAAATCGAGCCCTGTGGCGCAAGAACCATTAAGCTATCCCCCACCGTGACCCCCAAGGCATGGGCTAACTGATTTCCCAACACAATGCCAAAACCGCCCTCTTTCAAAGCACTAAGCTGGCTCACCACCATCTGTTTTCCCACATCGGACACTTCGTTATCTCGTGTCGGGTCAATACCACGAACCTGTACGCCACTGAGCCTGTCTCCCCGTGCTAACATAGCTTGTGCCGCCACAAAAGGCGCCGCCCCCGTTACGTTTGTATTATGTTTGGCCTGATCAGCTAATGCTTGCCAATGTGTCAAGACGTCTTGATGACTACTACCACTCACATATAATTCAATATGCGGCAATACCGACAGCATGCGGTCTCGCACTTGGGTCTGAAAGCCGTTCATGACCGATAACACGATAATCAGCGCGGCCACGCCAAGTGCTATCCCAGCCATTGAGCTTGCGGCGATAAAAGACACAAAGCGGTCTTTACGCTTATTTGCTCGGCGCCCTAAGCCTGCAATACCCGCATAGCGCGCGCCAATCCAAAATTCATAAAACATAGATTCTACCGTTAATGATTGCAGCCAATTCCTGTATTTTACTGACTGATAGTTTACCCCCCGCCTCAATGGCGGCGGAGCTACTTAAACAGCTGCCCAAGCATGCACCCCAGTTGGTGCAGTATTTTGACCAATGCCAAAGCACAATTCAATCCTTTCCTATCCATCAAAGCCGATGCGTAGCAGAAGAAGCGTGGCAAATCGAACAGGGCCAATGGCATTCTGCTAAAGCAAAGCATAACGCAGCTCTAGCGCTTTTGTTAGCACAGCAGCAACAAAAATCACTCACTCCTGCTCATAAGCCATTTTGGCTGGTGGAGCTGGTGCATATCGCCCCAGCTCGCGACGGCGCTGCTCTCATCCCTGCCTCTGACTTACACATAGATCAAGCTCACAGCCAGCAGCTTTTACAAAGTGCGCAATCCCTATGCGAGGGCACGCCTTTTCAGCTCCAACCCTGGTCTACCACACACTGGCAGCTTCATACAAACATCGATCTACCTGCCCATTTTGCCAGCAGCGCTCTAGTCAGCCGTACTGCGGTCAATGCATGGTGGGATCAAGATCACGCCACGCGTGACTGGCGCCGCTTTGTCAATGAGCTCCAAATGCTCTATTTTGATCACCCCGTGAATCAGCAACGTCAAAGCCAAGGGCTGGCCGCCGTTAATAGCTTATGGCCCTTAGGCGGTCTCGCGCCTTCGGCGTGGCAAGCAGACAACGTACCCCTACGCCTAGCTACACTGTCTGACGCGGCTTTACGCCAAGACTGGGGGCTATGGCTGCATCAGCTTCAAGACCTAGAGAAAACACTGATGCCGCTACTCGCTCACTCCCCCACGCTAGTGCTCAGTAATCTTGAGCATATTATGACGCTCACGCCAGCAACACCTCGCTTTTGGCAACGCTTTTTCCCATCCACCCCAACTTGGAGAAACCATTGGCTCGCCCAATCCTAGTCCCTCGCCCCCAATACCCAGAAACTGCCTACGCCCTTGAGCAACAGGGACTGCACCCTTTATTAGCTCGTTTATATGCAGCGCGCGATGTACACACGATCCAAGAAACGCAATATCGCTGGCAGCACTTACTTGCCCCCCATAGCCTGCACCATATCCAACAAGGCGCACAACGTCTGGCTGACGCTATCGAGGCGCAAGAACGTATTGTAATTGTGGCCGATTACGATTGTGACGGAGCCACAGCTTGCGCTGTAGCCATGCGCGCATTGACTGAGTTAGGGGCCGATGTGGATTACTTTGTTCCAAACCGCTTTGAAACGGGATACGGCTTATCGCCCGAGGTCGTCCATTTAGTCTGCCAGCACCCTAACGGCAAACCGGATCTAATCATTACGGTAGATAACGGTATTGCTAGTGTAGAAGGCGTGGCCGTGGCCAATCAAATGGGAATCCAGGTCCTAATTACGGACCATCACTTGCCCGGCGATACGCTGCCCGATGCCGTCGCGATCATTAACCCCAGCCTTCCTGCTTGCGGCTTTCCCTCTAAGCACCTTGCTGGGGTTGGAGTCATTTTTTATTTAATGCTAGCTGTACGCGCTGAAATGCGCGAGCGAGGCGCTTTTGATGTCGAGTACCAGCCACGCTTTGATCAACTCGCTGATATTGTCGCCCTTGGAACGGTCGCTGATGTGGTCAAACTGGACGCGAACAACCGCTTACTTGTTGCCCAAGGACTAAAACAAATTCGTGCCGGTCGCGCCCACCCTGGCATTCAAGCCCTCTTTCATATCGCTGGCCGACAAACAGAGCAAGCCAATGCATTTGACTTGGGGTTTGCGGTCGGACCACGTATTAATGCGGCTGGACGTCTAGCCGACATGAGCATCGGTATTCGCTGCTTATGCAGTGACGACCCCTTAGAAGCCATGGAGCTAGCTAAAGAATTAGATCGCATTAATCAAGAACGACGCCATATCGAAAGCCAGATGCACCAAAGTGCTCTGCACGCTGCGGAGCAGCTTATGCAGCTTAAGCCAAGCGCTAGCGTTTGCGTATATCAACCCGACTGGCATCAGGGGGTGGTGGGCTTAGTGGCTTCTCGGCTTAAAGAAAAATACTGGCGCCCTACTATCGCATTTGCCTCAGGTGAAAATGGTGAATTAAAAGGATCTGGACGCTCGGTCCCCGAGGTTCACCTACGCGATGTGCTGGACTTGGTTTCTAAAAAACACCCTTCACTCATTTTGAAATTTGGTGGGCATGCCATGGCCGCAGGATTAAGCATTCATGCAAACCGCCTTGCGGACTTCATTCCAGCCTTTGAACAAGCTGTCATTGAATTCAGCGGCAAAACCTCCTTTGACCCCATTATTGAGCATGACGGCTCGTTAGCTTTACAACATATGGATGTTCCCACCGCTCAACAACTCAGTCAAGAAGTCTGGGGAGCCGGTTTTCCCCCTCCTGTCTTTGTCGACAAGTTTAACGTGGTGTTTCAACGTGTTCTTAAAGACAAGCATCTTAAATTACGCGTTGAGCGTGATGGGGTGATTTTTGATGCAATTTGGTTTAACCACGCCGAGCTCATGGGTGAACGCATTCACATGGCATATCGACTAGAAGTCAACCACTGGAATGGCAACAGCCAAGTCCAGCTCATGGTGGATCACGCGCAAAATAGTTAGTCCTCTCTGACCACCCCGGCGACGCTGGGGTGTAGAGCTAACAACTATGCTTCTGACTGCCGAGAGGCGTAGAGAATACCACCTACAATCAGTAAAAAGGCAACACCATGATAGACCTCAGGTGCTTGATCCAAAAAGATCATAGATAAAATGGCGGCAAACAAAGGCATAAGATTAGCAAAAAAGCCGGCTGTCGCAGGCCCTACTCGCTGCACCCCTAGCCCCCAACAGCGAAAAGCTATAATCGCTGGCCCAATGGCCACATACAACATTGCTAACACCAACCCCCAGCTCCAGTCTATGTGCCAATCTGTCAGAGCCCATTCCCCCGCTGCAAAAGCCCCGGACCACATCAAACCAAAAGTGACTTGCGCTAAAAGCAGTGTTGACCAATTTTGCTTAATTTCTGGCTCATGCTTATCCTGACTAAGCAGCCAGCTATAAAATGCCCACGCAATGGTGGCTATCACCATGTAGATATCACCAATAACAAAACGAAACTGCAATAGTTCATTCAAATCACCACGACTTAAAATAATGGCTACCCCCAATAAGGACAGCACAGCACCACTGATTTGTCGAGCCGTAATCGTCGCATGAAAAAACAAGCGCCCAACCAATAACATCCAAATAGGCATGCTGGCATTTACCAGCGTAACGTTAATGGGACTTGAACTATGTAGCGCCATGTATTGCAAAGCGTTATACATACCAATACCCAGCAACCCGAGCATGGCATAATGACGCCAATGGCGCCAGAGCGCGCTTCCCCGACGCAATATTTGCCCACCAAATGCCGCCAAAATAAAAAAAGCAATAAACCAACGAATAAAGTTCAGCGTAATTGGGGGCACCATTTCGCTAATGACTCGCCCTACTACCGCATTACCCGCCCATAAAAAAGTGGGGATGACCAACAGCAATACGGCCGTCGGCGTGAGCCTAGCATTCATGTGACTTCCTTTCGTTTATTTGCGTATTAAAAGACAAAATAAAAATTATATAGAAAACCAAAATGAAAACCTAGGCTCACCCCCCCGACCAAAAATCTAAGTCATTGACAAAAAACATTTATTTTGCTAAGCTGAGTAGTGCAAATGCTTAATCTTACTAGGCTAAGGCCTACGTCTTTGTCATTTCTTTGCCTTGTGCGCAAGGGGCTCTTGCCCCGCCCTCTTATTTTTAAATATAACTTTGCGGCCAGACGCATTTGTGGTTAACACCCGTTTGACCTCGTCAATCTATTGGCCCGTTGAACTAAAAAGGACACATTATGTCAAAAGAAGAATTGATTGAAATGCACGGTTCAGTTACCGAAGTTTTACCTGACTCTCGTTTCCGAGTTGTGCTCGAAAATGGACACCCTGTTATTGCTTACACGGGCGGCAAAATGCGCAAGCACCACATCCGCATTCTTGCTGGCGATGAAGTCACTTTAGAAATGTCCCCCTATGACCTAACCAAAGGTCGTATTACTTTCCGTCACCTACCTAAGCGCAACCAACCTGCTGGCGCTACCACTCGCCGTCGTCGTTAATGCCCGCCAACATGCGTTAAATCTATACCTCAAGCTTGCGGGGCTTAAGGCTGGTTTCTGTTAAAATAGATCCCATCTTCAATGACTTGAACTTTTCAGGAAAAACAGATGGAATCAGAACGCCTTAATCAACTCGAAGCGCAACTCGACGACTACTTAGAGCGCGCGACCGAATTACGGAGGTATCTTTGACTACGACGATAAAGCCCACCGCTTATATGTCGTCAATGCCGAATTCGAAAACCCAAATATTTGGGATGATCACGAACGGGCGCAAGAACTTGGACGCGAAAAGAAAAGCCTAGAAACCGTTGTCCATGGCTTGGATGAAATTCAACAAGCCCTTACCGATGCTAAAGAGCTTTTTGAGCTCGCCGCTATGGATGAGGACGAAGCTACCCTGATGGCTATCGAGCAAGATTGCCAAACTGTTGGTCAGCGTATCGAGGAATTTGAGTTCCGCCGTATGTTCTCCAACCCCGCTGATAGCCTCAACTGTTTTATGGATATCCAAGCGGGTGCAGGGGGAACAGAGGCTCAAGACTGGGCCTCTATGTTACTACGTCAATACACGCGCTATGCCGAGCACAAAGATTTCAAGGTCGAAATCTTAGAGCAATCCGACGGCGAGGTCGCTGGCATCAAATCTGCCACATTGAAAATCAGTGGTGAATACGCGTATGGGTTATTACGTACAGAGACCGGGGTACACCGCTTAGTACGTAAAAGTCCTTTTGACTCCTCTAATGGACGACACACCTCATTTTGCAGCGTATTTGTTTACCCTGAAATTGACGATTCCTTTGAAATCGAAATTAACCCAGCCGACCTACGCATCGACACCTACCGTGCCAGTGGTGCTGGGGGGCAGCACGTCAACAAAACCGACTCAGCGGTACGTATTACCCACATGCCCTCCGGTATTGTGGTGCAGTGTCAAAACGACCGCTCTCAGCATCGTAACCGAGCAGAAGCCATGCAAATGCTAAAGTCACGCCTTTACGAGCAAGAGATGCGTCAACGCATGGCCGAACAGCAAAAGCTAGAGGATGCCAAAAGCGACGTGGGCTGGGGACACCAAATCCGCTCCTATGTCTTAGACCAAAGCCGGATTAAAGACTTGCGGACAAATGTAGAAATATCAAATACGCAGCGGGTGCTAGACGGTGACCTTGACCCCTTTATTGAAGCCAGCCTAAAACAAGGAGTCTAACATGCAGCGCGTGATTATTATTAGCGGGGCGTCTCGTGGTCTAGGTCTCGCGTTGGCCAAACAGCTCGCCGACGACCGCACCCACTTAATCAGCATCGCCCGCCATAATAACCCCGAGCTTGCGGCATGGTGCGCTCAGCAAAAAACCTCCTATCGGGCGATTATGGCTGACTTAGCGCTTCCTAATGGGGCTCATGCCGCTAGCCAGCACCTTCAAGAAGCCCTCTCGCGGTTTACTAACAGCCATGCCTACTGGTTAATCAATAACGCCGGTACCGTTAACCCTATGGCGCAATCACACCAACTGCTTGACCCCCATGCTATTGCTCATGCTCTACAGCTTAACATTGGCAGCTTGATGAGCTTGAGCGCCACCTTTTTGGCACATAGCCCATCTACGGCAGATCGTCGTATACTTAACATTTCCTCTGGTGCTGGCCGTGGACCTGTTCCTGGCTGGGGGGTATACGGCGCCACCAAGGCCGCTGTTGATTACTACTCGCAGACCCTCGCCATGGAACACCCTCAGGTTAAATGCGTGGCCCTCGCTCCTGGCGTGGTGGATACAGATATGCAAGCCACTATTCGTCAAAGCGAGGAAAGCCATTTTCCTAATCGTGCCCGCTTCATTCAATTACATCAGAACCAACAGCTTGCTTCAGCCTCTTTCACCGCTGAGCATATTGCCCGTTATCTCGCGGATGCCTCCTTTGGTCATAAAACCATTGATGACATTCGCCACTATTTTTAATTGTGTAACTCATGACTTCTACGACTGAGTCAACGCATGTTGACGAAAACCACTTAATTGCTGAACGACGTGCCAAACTCAATGCCTTACGCGAGCACGGTAACGCCTACCCAAACGATTATCAGCCCGAGCATAGCGCCGCCCAACTTCATCAACAGTACGATGATAAAGACAAAGAAACGCTTGCTGAGCTTCAGCATACGGCCTCTATCGCCGGCCGTATGATGCTCAAGCGCGTCATGGGTAAAGCCAGTTTTGCTACGCTTCAAGACAGCAGCGGCCGCATTCAAATCTACCTAGACAAAAAAACTCTGGGCGAAGATCTCTACGAGCAGTTTAAAACCTGGGATATTGGTGATATCTTGGCAGTACGTGGTGAGGTTTTCAAAACCAATAAAGGCGAACTATCCATCAAAGCGCACGAGTTGCGTTTATTAGCTAAATCCTTACGCCCTTTACCAGATAAATTCCACGGTTTAGCCGACCAAGAATTACGCTATCGCCAGCGCTACGTGGATCTCATCATGAACGACGAGACCCGTCAGACTTTCTTAGCGCGTAGCAAAGCAATCAATAGTATTCGTCAGCATATGGTTGAAGCCGGCTTTCTAGAGGTAGAAACGCCAATGCTACACCCCATCCCTGGTGGCGCCGCCGCAAAACCGTTTGTCACGCACCACAATGCTTTAGATATGGAAATGTATCTACGCATTGCCCCTGAACTATACCTAAAGCGCCTTATTGTCGGTGGCTTTGAGCGGGTTTTTGAAATCAATCGTAATTTCCGCAACGAGGGTGTCAGCCCACGCCACAACCCTGAGTTCACGATGATGGAGTTCTACGCGGCGTATACGGATTATCACTGGCTCATGGATTTCACCGAGAACCTTATCCGTGCGGCGGCAGTAGCTGCTTGTGGCTCGGCTCACGTACAGTATCAGGGCGAGGCATTACGTCTGGACCAGCCTTTTGACCGCCTAACAATTGTAGAGGCTATCCAAAAATACTTCCCTGACTACACCACAGAACAACTTAACGATATGGACTTTTTACGTGCCGAGTTACGCCGTAAAAAAGTGGATATCGATGCTCCTGCCTTTATGCATGCGGGCATAGGCGCTTTACAGTTAGCGCTTTTTGAAGAAACCGCCGAAGCCAAGCTCTGGCACCCCACCTTTATTGTTGACTACCCGGTCGAGGTTTCCCCTTTAGCCCGTGCGTCCGATCACGACCCAGCCATCACCGAGCGTTTTGAGCTCTTTATTACTGGGCGCGAAATTGCTAACGGTTTTTCTGAGTTAAATGACCCCGAAGACCAAGCGGCGCGCTTTATGGCTCAAGTCGAAGCCAAGGATGCGGGTGATGAGGAAGCCATGTATTATGATGCTGACTACATTCGCGCCCTTGAATACGGCATGCCGCCCACTGGCGGTTGTGGTATTGGTATAGACCGTTTGGTTATGTTGTTAACAGATAGCGCTAGCATTCGAGATGTGATTTTATTCCCACATTTACGGCGCGCCGAATAACCCCCATAAAAAATCCCGCTTGCCGGTTAGCATAGCGGGATTTTTTTATAAGCTATGCAGCTCATCACTGCATATAGCTGACAATATCAAACCTATACCATAAACGATTCGCCGCAACCGCATGCGGCTTTTTCATTCGGATTTTTAAATTTAAATGTGGCGCTTAAGCCTTGGCGCACGAAGTCAATCTCTGTGCCATCCACAAAAGGCAAACTACGTGGATCCACGAAAACCTTGACCCCATGATCCTCAAAGATGTGATCATTCTCATTTGCTTGATCCACATAATCCACATCATAAGCCATCCCGGAACAGCCGGTTAAGCGTACACCCAAACGTAGTCCTAACCCCGAACCGCGTTTTTCGATGTGTTTATTGATGTGCTCGGCAGCTTGAGCCGTCAACGTAATAGACATATAACACCTCTTAATGTGTAAGACTGGCAGATTGCCATGCCATCAAAATCTGTTGAATAGCCTCCTCGGCTAACCATGTGCAATGAAGCTTTACTGGGGGCAATGCTAAATATTCAGCTATCCCTTGCGCCGAATAATCCCCAAGCGCTTGTTGATTTAAACCGATCAGCTGTTCACATAAAACATCTGCTGTTGCTATGCATGCACCACAACCGTACATTTTAAAGCGTGCGGCATCAATACAATGTGTCTGCTCATCAACCAACACAGACAACTGAAGCACAGCCCCTTGATCTAACGACCCAACCTGAGCCTGCAAATACCGATGCTGAGCTTGGGGTGCTAATTCACCTTGGAACGTTGGCTGCATAAAGCGAGCCATAACACGATTTGAATAAGCCATCCGCTGTCCTTATGCCATCATGGTTGCCGAAGCATCGGGCTGCCATACGGGTGAGAGCGCACGTAAGCGCCGCACTTGAGTGATGATTTCCGTTAACGCCGCTTGCACCTGCTCTTCGGTCGTCTGTCTACCTAAGCTAATACGTAACGCACTATGCGCCAACTGTGGGTCGCGACCAATAGCTTGCAGCACATATGATGGCTCTAAACTAGCCGAATTACATGCTGAACCGCTGGATAAAGCTAACCCCTGTAAAGCCATCATCAAGGCCTCGCCCTCGATACCCGCAAAACTAATATTTAGGTTATGTGGTACCCGTTTGCTCGCGGAGCCATTTAAATAAATCTGCGGTAAGGCATCCTGCAACCCCTGCCAAAGCAGCTGTTGCAAACGCTGGATACGCGCATATTCTTGCGGCTGTTCTTGGAGCATTAGCTCAAAAGCATAACCCATGGCGACAATTTGGTGTGTGGCCAAGGTCCCAGAGCGGAAACCCCTTTCGTGCCCCCCACCGTGGATTTGCGCTACTAACCGCACGCGCGGTTTACGCCGCACATACAAAGCACCGATTCCTTTTGGAGCGTAAATTTTATGCCCTGAGAAAGACATAAGGTCCACCTGAAGCGTATCGACGGCTACGTTCACTTTACCTACCGCCTGCGCTGCATCCACATGAAACAACACATCTAGCTCGGCACAAAGCTGCCCAATGGCCTCAATGTCTTGTGTCACACCAATTTCATTATTCACCGCCATCACGGATACTAAGATCGTATCAGGACGGATGGCTGCACGCAGCTGCTCCAAGGTAATTAACCCCTCTGGATCAACGGCTAAATATGTGACCTCAAAGCCCTGCGTTTCCAAATAAGCACACGTGTCCAAAACCGCTTTATGCTCGGTATTAACAGTAATGATGTGCTTGCCTTTATCTGCATACGCTAAAGCCGCCCCTTTAATGGCCAGATTATTGGATTCAGTGGCTCCTGAAGTCCAAACGATCTCGCGTGGGTGCGCGCCAATGCCTTGCGCAATTTGTGCGCGAGCTTTTTCTACAGCTTCTTCCGCATCCCAACCATAGGCATGACTCGAAGATGCTGCATTGCCATAATGCGTCGTTAGCCACGGCATCATGCGCTCTAGTACTCGCGCATCGATCGGCGTGGTGGCCGCGTAATCAAGATAAATAGGGTATGAGGCCGACAAAATAAACTCCTCTGTTTAGCAAGTGGCTTGCTGAGTGCGAATAGGAGCCGATACGCTTTGGGTTTTTTGCTGTTGGCGTACAGAAGCCTCGAGCTGGCGCATCCGCTGTTGATCCACTAAATCCTGCAGCGAAACCGAGTCTAAATAATCCACCATTTTACGGCTTAATGTCGCCCAGAGCTCATGCGTCATACATTGAATACGATTTCCTTGCTCATCGACCTCGCAATCGCCCTTGCCGCCACATTTCGTTGCGTCCAAAGGCTCATCCACAGCAAAAATAATATCCGCCACGGTAATATGACGCGCCAAGCGAGCCAAGCTATATCCCCCTCCGGGACCACGGGTACTTTCTACCAGCTCATGGCGACGCAAACGGCCAAACAACTGCTCTAAATACGACAAGGAAATGCTCTGGCGTTCACTGATCTTTGCCAAGGTAACCGGACCGCTTTGTTGGCGCAAGGCCAGATCAATCATTGCTGTTACAGCAAAACGTCCTTTTGTGGTTAAACGCATAATGATGTCCTTGAAATAGTTGGTAAATGGCCAATAGCCCAGCTATACCCGACCAATCTAGTCTAGTATAACAAATACCCACTTATTCTGTAAGGGATTGCGAGGGATTAGTCTGATTTACACAAAAAAAGTTCCTAGGACAATAAGGCTTGCTCCTTGAGCTGTCGTAACTGGTCACGAACATGTGCCGCCGCCTCGAACTCTAGGTTCTTAGCATGATCCAGCATTTTTTTCTCTAATCGCTTCAGCTCGCGCGCTAGGGTTTTTTCGTCCTTGATCGTATCCAAGGAAAGCTGAGACAAGGCCTCGAGCTCAACCTGATGAGGTGCAATTACCCCGTCAATCATATCTCGCACAGCCTTGCTCACACCTCGGGCAGTAATCCCGTGCTCTTCGTTAAAACGTAGTTGCTTTTCTCGACGTCGCTCGGTTTCATCCATGGCTTTACGCATTGAATCCGTGATGCGATCCGCATATAAAATCGCATGACCATGCAAGTGACGTGCAGCGCGACCAATGGTTTGAATTAAGCTTCGCTCAGAACGTAAAAACCCCTCTTTGTCAGCATCTAAAATAGCAACCAATGAAACCTCGGGGATATCCAGTCCCTCGCGTAGCAGGTTAATCCCAACCAAGACATCAAACACTCCCAAACGCAAATCACGAATGATCTCAACGCGCTCTACGGTGTCAATATCTGAATGTAAATAACGAACCTTGACCCCATGCTCAGCTAAAAAAGCACTTAAATCCTCTGCCATTTGTTTCGTGAGCGTGGTGATTAACACCCGCTCTTGGCGCGCTACACGCAACGTGATTTCGCCAAACACATCATCGACCTGCGTGGTAGCGGGTCGCACTTCGACCACAGGATCGACCAAACCGGTCGGTCGCACTACTTGCTCTACTACCTGATCCGCATGGGCTTGCTCATAAGCCGCTGGCGTCGCCGACACAAAAACGGTTTGTGGCATACGCTGCTCAAACTCATCCATTTTCAATGGACGGTTATCTAACGCCGACGGCAATCTAAAACCAAACTGCACCAGGGTTTCTTTACGTGAACGATCCCCTTTGTACATGCCCCCAATTTGCCCTATCGTCACGTGACTTTCATCAATGAACATAATGGCATTTTTAGGTAAATAATCAATTAAGGTCGGTGGTGGATCACCTGCTTTCGCTCCAGATAAATGACGTGAGTAGTTTTCGATCCCTTTACAAAACCCCAATTCGTACATCATTTCTAGATCAAAACGCGTACGCTGCTCTAAACGCTGTGCTTCAACTAACATACCCTGCGCGGTTAACTCTGCCAACCGTTCTTTTAATTCGAGCTTTATAGTCTCTATGGCGCGCAAAACAGTATCTCGCGGTGTCACAAAATGCGAACCGGGATAAACGGTAAAGCGTGGCAGCTCTTGCTGGACTTTTCCTGTTAAAGGATCAAATAAAGCTAATGTTTCAATTTCATCATCAAAAAGGGTTACACGTAACGCTTGCTCCGCATTTTCCGCTGGGAAAATATCAATTACCTCGCCTCGTGCTCGGAACATCCCCCGCTCAAACTCGGTATCATTGCGTTCATACTGCATAGCAACTAAACGTGCTAATAGCTCTTGGCGACCAATTTCATCGCCCACACGTAAGGTCAACACCATCGCATGATAGTCTGCCGGATTTCCTATACCATAAATACAAGAAACCGAGCCAACAATGATGGTGTCTGGGCGCTCTAATAAGCTTTTAGTCGCGGATAAGCGCATTTGCTCAATATGCTCATTGATGGAAGAGTCTTTTTCTATAAATAAATCCCGTGACGGCACATATGCCTCGGGCTGATAATAATCATAATAGGAAACAAAATACTCCACCGCATTCTTAGGAAAAAACTCTCGCATTTCGGCATAGAGCTGTGCTGCTAAGGTTTTATTAGGAGCTAACACAATAGCAGGGCGCCCACTACGAGCAATCACATTTGCCATTGTGTACGTTTTTCCTGATCCCGTTACCCCTAATAAGGTCTGATACATTAAGCCATCGTCCAAGCCCTCTGTCAGCTGTGCAATCGCTGTAGGCTGGTCGCCAGCCGGCGGATAAGGCTGAAATAGTTGAAAAGGACTATTCGGATATTGTACGAATTGCGGCGTAAAGGTTTGCATACTGACCCCACATTGATAGATACTGCTATTATCCCATTATTTTTCATTCATTCGCACCCATTGCATTTTTGTTATGACTTCCCTCTTTGACAGCGTGCCCCAAGCTCCACGCGATCCTATTCTTGGGTTAAACGAACAATTCAACACAGACCCTCGCCCGCATAAGGTTAATCTTGGGGTTGGCGTATACTATGATGCCCAAGGACGTATGCCCTTATTACCCGTAGTCGCTCAGGTCGAACAAGACCTTGCTAAACAATCTGCAGCGCGAGGCTATCTTCCCATCGACGGGATTCATAACTACAACCTAGGCGCACAACAGCTGCTTTTGGGTAGTACATCGACTCCCCTCACAGAACAGCGTGCTGTAACGGTACAAAGTCTAGGTGGCACCGGCGCTCTGAAACTTGGTGCCGACTTTTTACAAAGCCTCTGCCCCAACGCTACCGTAGCTATTAGTAATCCCAGCTGGGAAAACCATAGGCCCTATTTGAAAAAGCTGGCTTTACAGTCGTTGAGTACCCCTATTACGATGCCAATACTCGGGGTTTAGATTTTGAAGCCATGTGCTCTTTTTTAGAGCAACTACCCAACCAAAGCATTGTGGTCTTGCATGCCTGCTGTCATAACCCCACAGGCATTGACCCCACTGCTACGCAATGGCAAGCGCTCGCCGAGCTATTAGTTACCAAGCAACATATTCCTTTTATGGATATTGCTTATCAGGGCTTTGGCACCGGCCTAGCCGAGGACGCTGCCGCCGTCCGTTTGCTCGCCGAACAAGGCATCCCCATGTTAGTAAGCTCCTCGTTTTCCAAATCATTTGCTTTATATGGTGAGCGTGTCGGTGCATTAACTGTTATTA
Organism: Alcaligenaceae bacterium; assembly: GCA_012518715.1. Lineage (GTDB taxonomy): Bacteria > Pseudomonadota > Gammaproteobacteria > Burkholderiales > Burkholderiaceae_B > Paenalcaligenes > Paenalcaligenes hermetiae. Next base: position 14,995 of record JAAYRP010000055.1, read on the forward strand.
CCACAGACGCCGCGCAAAGCCCACGCGTATTAAGCCAGCTTAAGCGCCTAGCACGCACGAACTACTCAA
>JAAYRP010000056.1 GCA_012518715.1 Alcaligenaceae bacterium
ATTTAGAGTGGTATGCCGAAGAAGGCAAGCGTGCTTATGGGGATGTGATCCCTGGGCCAGCACATGACCGTCGTATTGTTGTGATCAAAGAGCCAGTGGGGGTATGTGCAGCCATAACACCATGGAACTTTCCTTCCTCAATGATTACGCGTAAAGCGGGCGCAGCCTTAGGGGCTGGTTGCGCCATTGTGGTCAAACCCGCAACACAAACCCCTTATTCGGCTTTTGCGCTAGCGGTGTTGGCACAAGAGGCTGGAGTGCCAGAGGGTGTTTTTTCTATTGTGACAGGGTCTGCTTCTGCCATTGGTGAGGAAATGACCTCTAATGATATTGTGCGCAAAATCAGCTTTACCGGCTCTACGGATATCGGTCGGTTATTGATGGCACAGGCTGCGCCTCAAATTAAAAAAATCTCTTTAGAATTAGGGGGTAATGCCCCATTTATCGTCTTTGATGATGCCGACATAGACGCCGCCGTCGAAGGGGCGATTGTGAGTAAGTTCCGCAATATGGGGCAAACCTGCGTATGTGCAAACCGACTTTATGTACAACGGGGTGTGTACGATGCGTTTGTGGAAAAATTCACGGCAAAAGTGGCGCAGCTCAAAGTAGGTGATGGGCTACAAGAGCAGGTCACTCAGGGGCCACTCATTGATCAGGCTGCTGTAGAAAAGGTCAAAGAACACATTGAGGATGCGGTCGCACAAGGCGCGCATATTGCCTTAGGGGGCAAGGCACATGAACTTGGTGGTTTGTTTTTTGAACCCACAGTCTTAACGCACATGACGTCTTCCATGAAAGTCGCGCGCGAGGAAACGTTTGGTCCTTTAGCGCCAGTTTTTGCTTTTGAAAACGAGGACGAGGTCATTGAGCTTGCCAACCAAACTGAATATGGCCTAGCGGCCTATTTTTATAGCCGTGATATTGGGCGGGTTTGGCGTGTGGCAGAGGCGTTGGAATACGGGATGGTGGCAATTAATAGTGGCTTGCTTTCTAACGAAGCCGCTCCGTTTGGGGGCGTCAAACAATCTGGTTTTGGACGCGAGGGGTCGCATTATGGCTTGGATGATTATTTAGTTATTAAATATATGTTGATGGGCGGTATTTAAACTTACAATAGCCTTTAGGTTATTTTGATTTTTGTCCAGCTGGAGAGATTTATGCAACGTCTACTCACCCGCTATACGGCGTTTTATGTGGTGCTGTTCGCTGCGGTGGTGTTTAGCTTATTAGCCTTACAAAACGCCTGGTGGTGGGTGCTAGCCCTGCCTTTTATCGCATTAAGCTTGCTTGGGGTGGTGGATTTAACCCAAACCCGTCATGCGATTCGTCGTAATTATCCGGTAATTGGTAACTTACGGTTTTTCTTTGAGTTTATTCGTCCTGAAATCCGGCAGTATTTTATGGAAGGGGATGATCAAGAGCTGCCTTTTTCACGCGCAGATCGCTCTCTTGTGTATCAGAGAGCCAAGCAACAAGAAGACAAGCAACCATTTGGTACTAAACAGGATGTTTACAGCACAGGCTACGAGTGGATTAACCATTCTATGATTCCCAGCCAAATCAAAGACATTAACTTTAGGATTACGGTTGGGGGGCCGGACTGTACTCAACCGTATTCCCTGTCGGTATTTAATATTTCTGCCATGAGCTTTGGGGCATTGTCAGCAAATGCAGTATTGGCATTAAATCGTGGTGCCGTATTAGGCAATTTTGCCCATGATACGGGCGAGGGGGGGATCAGTCACTACCATAAAAAATATGGTGGCGACTTAATTTGGAATATTGGTTCTGGGTACTTTGGTTGTAGGGATGAAAAAGGGCAGTTTTCTCCCGAAAGGTTTGCCGAGCGAGCACGGCAACCTCAAGTCAAAATGATCGAGATTAAGTTGTCTCAGGGGGCAAAGCCCGGGCAGGGGGGGATTTTACCGGGGGCTAAAGTCACCCCTGAGATTGCCGCCGCGCGTGATGTTCCCGTATGGCAGGATTGTATTTCCCCGCCTCAGCATAGTGCGTTCAAAACGCCCGTGGAATTATTGCAGTTTGTCGCGCAGCTGCGTGAGCTTTCTGGTGGGAAGCCGGTGGGAATTAAGCTAACCATTGGTCATGCTTGGGAATGGTTTGCCATCGCTAAAGCCATGCTTAAAACCGATATTACCCCTGACTTTATTGTGGTAGATGGGGCAGAGGGCGGCACAGGCGCATCCCCTGTCGAGTTTATGAATCACGTCGGGGTGCCCCTATTAGAAGGCTTGCGCTTAGTACATAACACGCTGGTGGGGATAGGCATGCGCGAGCGCATCAAAATTGGTGCCTCAGGAAAAATCATCAGTGCGTTTGATATGGCTCGGGTGATGGCTTTGGGGGCAGATTGGTGTAACAGTGGGCGTGGCTTTATGTTTGCTATTGGGTGTATTCAGGCCTTAACCTGTCATACTGGTAAATGCCCGACAGGGGTAACCACGCAAGATCCACTTCGCCAAAAAGCCTTGGTGGTATCGGATAAGTCATTACGCGTTGCGAGCTACCACAACAATACGTTAAAAGCATTGGCCGAGCTTTTGCGTGCGGCAGGATTGACCCATCCATCTGATTTGCGTCCACACCATATTGCGCGCCGGATCGCAAATGGCGAGGTACGCGTATTGTCGGCTTTATTTCCAGATTTGGAAAAAGGCGAGTTATTGCGTAATGAGTTCCGGCAAACGGTGTTTAGAATGGGTTGGCCAATGGCAAATCCGGACTCTTTTGAGCCCGAATATAGCTTGAGTGCCGCCATGTCAGGTCTAACCAATACACAACTACCTCAAAAAAACGAGGCGGCTGAACCCGTACAAACCAATATTTAAATAAAATAGCCCATGGGTGGAAGGCGATTTAGAGCATCCATTCGATGGGCAGCTTGGACATAAAACGCACCCACCAGCGGCTAAATAGGCTTGTGCCTGGCTCAGTGGTGTGCGTTATTATCGAACCATCTTCTTCTTGTTCAAGCCATATTAGCTTGTTGTGCTCATTGAGCGCTAAACGATAGCTAGAATAAGGGATACGCTCGGAAAATAAACGGGAAATTTCTTGCGCTAACGTAGGGCTATGGATCACAAACCCGAGTTCGGTATTAAGGTTGGCCGAGCGTGGATCAAAATTAAATGAGCCAATAAACACACGCTCCCCATCCATGGCAAAGGTTTTAGCGTGTAGGCTGGAGCCAGAACTGCCAAAAGGATTTTTGCCCTTTTTGTTTAAGTTACCAGACGAAAGTTTTTTCAGCTCATAAATTTCTATACCGGCACGGAGCATGGCTTTACGTCGTTTGATATAACCGGCATGAACCGCCGCTACATCCGTGGCTTCGTATGAGTTGGTTAGTATACGAACTGGAATGTTTTTTTGGCGCAAACGCTCAAAACCGCGCACACCGGTTTTTGTTGGGACAAAATAAGGCGAGATTAAATCAACTTGTAGCGCTGGGGTACCAATAGCATGGTGCAACTGGTACGACAGCATTTGCTTAGCGTTGGCTTTACCCTCGGCTTTAATGGGATCGTCACTGACCATTTCGGTTTTGACCCACTCTACGTCAAGACGCTGCTGCAGTAGTTCTTGGACTAGCTCGGTATCACGTAAAACATGTAAGTAGCGCTGTGTGCGATCTGGGTTTTGTTTAAGCACCTGACCTAGATCCAGGTCATCAATGATATCGGTGGGTTTGAGCTTGACGATTTGGTCAATAGGGTAGGCCAACGGGCTAGCCCAGTAGCGATCAAAATCGTAAGACACGTCTTGTACGACGGCGCCAAAGGCTAATACGTCTAAATCCGCGAACAGGGTTTGATCCGTAGCACCAAAATATTCGTCGCCAATATTACGCCCCCCTACCACCGTGGCCATATTATCCACTGTAAAAGACTTATTGTGCATGCGGTGATTTAAGCGGTAAAAATCGGTCAGATAACCAATGGCTTTGGGGCGGCGTATGACAAAAGGGTTAAATAAACGCACCTCAAAATTGGGATGCGTATTTAGCAGGGCGAGCTCACGATCGAGTTTGCGGATCCCATTGTCATCGAGTAAAAGACGAACGCGTACCCCCCTGTCAGCCGCATTATGCAGATTCTGTAAAAGCATCATTCCGGTAGTGTCGGCGCGCCAAATGTAATATTGCACATCTAGGGATTTTTCTGCAGCATGAATCAGCAAAGCACGTACGGCAAAAGCATCATGCGCATCGGGTAACGCTCGAACACCGCTCAGGCCAGGGTGTGCATTAATTAAAGGTTGTAGCGCTTGCCCAAGTCGAGTGTTAGCCGCCTCTTCGGCTGAAATGGCTTGACTAGGAGTGCGTTCAGACAAAGGGGGTAAAGCACAGCCAGAGATAAACGCTACCGAGGCACAGATAGTGGCAAGGCGGTGTTTATAAAAAGCAGGTAACAGCGGTCGTCGATGAAACATAACTATCAGCCAAGAAGAGAGGGTGTAGTTTTAGATCATAAACGAAAAAAACCGCCTAGATAAGAAATCTAGGCGGCTTAGGCGTAACCATCATGTTTTTGTGAAAATTAACCATCAACTTGCATTAATAGGATGGCTAAAATTAAAAGCATAATCCCAAAGACAATAGTACGATTCATGGGTTGGTCTAAAAACCACCATGTGGCTAAAGCGGTTCCAGCAATGGATAGCACCCCCCAAGCTGTATACGCCACAAAAAGAGGCATGCCTTGAACGGCAATAGCTAAAAGAGCAAAAGCCGCCATAATCAGTACAATAGCGGCGACGCCCCAGGCTTTCTTTTTAAAGCCGTTTGAGATAGCCAAAGCCAGATTGGCTAACACATCTAGCACGACAGAGCTCAATAAGAAGGCAAAGTGGATGCTCACACAGCCTCCTGTTCAAGTTCCTCTTCTTGTTGGTAGCCACGATGAATGACGGCAATCCCGATCAAAGACAACACAATACCTGTTGCTTGAATCATGGAGATTTGCTCTTGCAGCCACAAATAAGAAACAAAAGCGATCAGCACCATGCCTATACCTTCCCACGCGGCGTTAGCAAAAGTAACGGGTATACGTATGGTGGCTCGACTTAAAAACAGATAAGATAGACCGACTGCCAACATGGCGATGATAGTACCAGCGAGTAAATATCCTTCGCTGACAAAAACCTTCATGAGTGAAGTGCCAACTACTTCACCTACAATTGCGAGTGTCAAAAAGACCCAATGCATAAAAATCGTTCGGTTTAGAACGCTCCATATAATAAACACCTCTTTATGGTATAAGGTTTTTATTACAGTACCAAATCACTGAGAGACAAAATTTTTGACGGCGGAGCCAGGGTTCGGATGCGTATAGAACATATTGAGTATTTTGTAGCCACAGCTCGATTAGGCTCCATTGCTAAAGCTGCACTTTCATTAGGGCGTAGACGCAGTACTGTTAGTATGGCGATTTCCGCCTTGGAAGATGAGCTAGGCGTAAAATTATTTGAACGTACGGGAAATAGCTTGCAGCTTTCTGCCATAGGAGAAAGCATTTTGGATGACTGCCACCGGCTCTTAAGCCTGAGTTTAGGTATTAAGCAACGCTGCTTAATTGGTGATCATACACAGCGTCAAGAGTTACGAATTGGCCGAGATGATGCGTTATCTGAAGCCTTTTGGCGGCATATTATTTTACAGCTACGGCAGCGCTATCCCCACTTAAGTCTAAGCATGCGTTTTGCTTCCTCTGATGAGTTGCCCGATTTAGTCCGTCAACAACAATTGGACATTGCTTACGGCATTTCAGAGAATTTATATGATCCGGCCGATGGTTTGCATCGTCGAGTGTTAGGCAGGGTAGTGATGCGTATGATGATTGCTCATGATCACCCTTTAAGTCGTCTCCAGCATGTTACAAATACCGATTTACGCTCGCTGGCGCAAATCACCTATATGGATAGTTCTAATCAGGAGCGGTTTCATCTGGAGCATGTGGGCAGTGAGCGCATTGCTTTAAGTAGCTTTGAGCTAGTGCGAGATGCTATCCGCGATGGGTTAGGCTGGGGCTACGTGCCTGAGCCTTTATTGCAGTTAGAGCAACGGGATGCTCAAGAGCTGACCACTTTACGTCATGGGCTGATGGTAACGGGTTATCCGTATTTGGTTTATAGCCGCGAGGTATTAGTTGCGGCGGGACCGCAAAAAAACTTGTTGTCAGAAGTAAATGAATTGATAGCAGCAGCGATGTTAGAGATTAGCTCCGAGTCCTTATTACGCTGATGTGGTAACGCGACAGGGTTGAGCCACTGTCGCGTTAAATAAAGTTTAGGCGATTTGTAATGTGCCTTTAGCATTCATGGTGAGGTCAATCACATCACTGGCCGTAATGCAGAGGTATTGTGGGTCTAAATCGGCTTCGCTCATGTTGTTATGTTTCATGCATGAGCTGCATACAGCGATTTTTCCACCTAGACTCAGGTATTCCTCCAGTAAATCTTTAGCGGGTTTAAAAGCCGGGCCAATATCAATCGGGTCGGTGGCATTGGGCTTACCCAGTAAAACGGCATCAGCCATCAAAATAATAGTGCAGCTATGGCCTTTGCGTGCAGCATTCACAGCCATGGTCAGCCCAATGGTTATTTTGCTTAGGTTGCCTTGGGGACCATCAAATAACGTAGCAACAAAATCAGTGGTTTGCATAAAAATTCCTAAATGGTATTAACGAGAGCAAGAGTGCGGTTTGAGCCAACCACTAAGGGTATAGCTTAAAATGGTTGTTCCAATTAGACCAAGCCCAAAGACGCCGGCAATTAACAACCAGTCGATGGGGCCGGCTGCATCGGTAAACCCTGATGAGGAGACTTTGGCCATTAGGATTAAGGCTAACACACCGCCGACGAGCCCTATTAATTGAGAGTTAACTAAACGTTGCGATACGATGTGTTTTTCTTTTAAAAGTAGAGCGATAAACGCAATGGTCCCGCCGATTACAAGTAGTAACAAAACCCAAAGCATTGGGCCTAACATTTCTTGAAACACAGCGATAAAGACAAAGGGGTCAAGAGATTGCATAGTGGTCTCCTTTACGCGCGTCCGCGCAACATACTGATATAAGTAGGCTTGAGTGCCATAGTTTTCATCACCCAGCTTACCCATAATTCCTCTAAGGGGGCGATGATGCCGGGAAAAGAGGGGGTAAGATTGTTGTGGTAATCAAACTCGATCAACATGGCACGCCCTAAGCGGGTAATCATGGGGCAGGAAGTATAGCCATCATAAAAAGCGGTCGAAACAGTACCTTGGATATCGGCAATTAAATGGTCTATGGCGACGGGAACTTGCCACTTAACGCTGGCTGCTGTCTTGCCTTTAGGAACACCAGCAATGTCGCCCACAGCAAATACATTCGGGTAGCGGGTATGGCGTAGGGTATTTGGGTCGACCTCGACCCAGCCATCTCGAGCCCAAGGACCGGATTGCCATGGGAGCGGACTGTGCTGTATTGCAGAAGCCGCACGCATGGGGGGAATTACGTTAATAAAGTCATAGTCAAGTGTTATGGGGCCATCGGGAGTGGTAAAAGTGGCGATTTGTTTATCAATATCTATAGCGGACAGCACGCGTTGGTAATGCATGGCAATATTGCGCTCTTCAAAGAGCATACGGACTTTTTCATGCACAATAGGAACGCTAAATAAAACGTGGTTGTTCGAGTTATAAATAAGCTGGGCTTTGTCTCGATGGCCTCGACGGACTAAATGGTCTTCGCAGATAAAAGTGTATTTAAGTGGTGCGCCGGCACATTTCATTTCGGTATCAGGACGTAAAAAAACACCTATGCCCCCTGTATCGGCAAACTGATCGAGAAGCTTCCACGTGGCTTGTGCTTTTTCGGGGCTATGGTACATGCTACCGAGCCCAAGAGTGCCAATGCGCGAAGTGTCCATGCCCTCAATGGCGTCATAATCTAGCTGCAAGCCGGTGGCCACAATTAAATAATCATAAGGCAGTTTTTTTCCACTTTGTGTGGTGATGTGATGCGCCTCGGGGTCAAACTCCGCTACGGCCTCGTTAATGAGATTCACATTTTTCGGCACATATTGTGCGGTGCGGCTTTGTACATAAGAGGCGGGTTTAATCCCCGCCGCCACAAGAGTAAAACCCGGCTGATAGTAGTGGGCTTGGCGCGCATCAACCAGCGTGATCGTTGCGCCTTCTAGGCGTTGTGCTAGCTGATTGGCAGCGGTCAAGCCGGCGGCGCCTGCTCCGGCGATCACAATGCGTGCTTGGGTGGGGATTTTTTTTGGCGTGTGTGCCTCTGCTTTTTGAAAAAGAAGCGTGGAGCTGCTCGCCGTTAATGCACTCAATTGGAGAAAGGTGCGGCGATTCATGCGTTGAAGAGTGGGAGGAGTTGGCTGAGACATTGCTTTCCTTTAGGTCAGGTGATCATAAATAATTAAACCATTTATATATATTGTTTATATATTATATATTAAGATATAATGATGGGTGTTAGCTTTTTTCTAAAGGGATGATTATGAAAAAGAATGTAGGTGGTATTGATAAGGTCCTGCGTATTTTAGTGGGGGTTGTATTGCTGCTTTTAACTTTTACTGGCACGATTGGCTTATGGGGCTGGATTGGCGTAGTGCCTTTAGTTACGGGTTTAATGGGTTACTGCCCTTTGTATCCTTTGTTGGGGCTTAACACTTGTCCGTTAAAAAATAAATAACCACAACGGTTTTCTTCTTACGTCAAAAGACTGCTGTATGCAGTCTTTTTTTTCGTGCCTAAAAGGGGTAGTATCGATGGTTTATTTGGTGGCCTATAGCAAGGCGTAAGGAGAAAACGCATGGAAAAGCTCATTGAATGGATACATGCAATTAATGCGATTGCATGGGGATCACCCATGCTGATGTTATTGGCGGGAACAGGTTTGTTTCTTACTGTTGGCTTAGGTTTTATGCCGCAGCGTAAACTGGGCTATGGGTTCAGAATGCTCTGGCAAGGGCGACGTAGCACAGAGCAGGGGGATATTAGCCCTTTTAATGCGTTGATGACTGCCTTGTCTGCCACGATTGGTACTGGGAATATTGCAGGGGTTGCGACAGCTATTTATTACGGGGGACCAGGCGCGATTTTTTGGATGTGGCTTATTGCGCTTATTGGTATGGCGACAAAATTCAGCGAGGCCGCTTTAGCCGTGCATTTTCGTGAAGTGGATAAAAATGGGCATTATGTGGGTGGCCCAATGTATTACATTCGTAACGGCCTTGGGAAAAA
>JAAYRP010000057.1 GCA_012518715.1 Alcaligenaceae bacterium
GGTGCCGCGATGGGAGCGAATGCTGACACGGATTTGAATTTATCAGGGTGACGCTGTGCCAAAACAAGCGCGCCGTGCCCCCCCATGGAATGCCCAAAAATCCCAACCCGCTCCGCATCACCAGGCAGTACGGTCGTAGCCAGGGTAAACAATTCATCGGCTACATAAGATTCCATACGATAATGCTTAGCAAAATCAGGCGTAGTGGCATCCACATAAAACCCGGCACCCGTCCCAAAATCCCAGCTATCGTCTTCACCTGGTGCCTCTGCACCACGAGGGCTAGTGTCTGGTGTGATCAGAATCAACCCATGGTGCGCTGCATATTGCTGGGCAGCGGCTTTCACCGTAAAGGTGTCCTCGGTACATGTCAAACCAGCTAAATAAATCAAAACAGGGCGTCGCGTGGTGCCCATAGGCTGGCCGCCTTCGGCTTTGGCTGAACTAGCCCCGGTTTGCTCTGGTAAAAATACAGCAAAGCGCATCGGCAAACCAATCGCGGTGGAAGCATGTTGATAATAGCGTTGCCAGCCCCCGTAACAACGGTACTCACTGACTAATTCCAACTGAACTGTCATTTGATCTCCTAAATGCCCCCACCGTCGCCGGCGGGGATAGATGGATAGTATGTGGGACTAGTACATCACCACAGAACGGATGGATTCACCGCGCTTCATCATCTCGAAACCTTCGTTAATTTGATCCAAGCGTAAATGGTGGGTAATGAGATCATCGATATTAATTTTGCCGTCCATGTACCAATCCACAATTTTTGGTACATCCGTACGACCACGCGCCCCACCAAACGCCGACCCTTTCCAAACACGCCCCGTAACCAGTTGGAAAGGACGTGTGGAAATTTCGGCACCGGCCTCAGCCACACCAATAATGATGGACTGTCCCCAGCCACGGTGGGTACACTCTAAAGCCTGACGCATGACTTGCGTATTGCCAATACACTCAAAGGAATAATCGGCTCCGCCATCAGTTAGTTGGATAATATGATCCACCACGTTTTCCACATCGTTAGGATTCACAAAATCCGTCATGCCAAACTGACGGCCAAGTGCTTCCCGATCTGGGTTAATGTCTACCCCAATAATTTTATCTGCGCCCACCATTTTAGCGCCTTGGATCACGTTTAACCCAATGCCCCCTAAGCCAAAGACCACCACATTTGCCCCGGCTTCGACATTGGCGGTAAATAAAACCGCGCCTAGGCCTGTGGTGACACCGCAACCGATATAACACACCTTGTCAAAAGGCGCATCCTCTCGGATTTTGGCCAAAGCAATTTCTGGCACAACAATATGGTTAGCAAAGGTAGAAGTCCCCATATAGTGATGGATAGGTTGCCCATCAATGCTAAAGCGCGACGTGCCATCAGGCATCAGACCTTTGCCCTGCGTGGCACGAATCGCCGTACACAGGTTGGTTTTTTGTGAAAGGCAGGATTTACATTGACGGCATTCAGGTGTGTATAGTGGGATCACGTGGTCGCCCGGTTTGAGTGAGGTCACCCCCTCGCCCACCTCGAGCACCACCCCGGCACCCTCGTGACCGAGAATGGCAGGAAACAAACCTTCGGGATCGGCACCAGACAAGGTATATAAGTCCGTATGGCAAAGCCCTGTGGCCTTGACCTCTACCAGTACTTCACCGGCCTTGGGTGCTTGTAGCATGACGTCTTCGATGGTTAATGGGGCGCCTGCTTTCCAAGCTACGGCTGCTTTGGTTTTAATCATTGTTGCCCTCCCAATATCTGTGTGGCATAAAAAAGCCCAGTTTAACAGCTATTACTAAACGCCGTTATGGGGAAAACCGCTGAAAGAAAGGGATAGCAAAACAACGCGCAGACTAAGGAAGCTCAAGCTCAGCAAAGATTGGCGCATGGTCAGAAATCTGTGACCAAGGCGCCCCGTGCAAGACGCGGGCGCTACGCACAGCAAAACCGCGCTGATAGATACGATCTAGGCGTAACCAAGGGAAGACAGCGGGAAAAGTACGTGGTGGCGGCGTCATGCGCGCGGCGCCATTTGCCCCAAGCTCGGGGATGGTTGTCATCTGCTGGCCATCGTTCGTAAACCCCTGTTTTAACCAGCGTGAAGGGGCTTTTAGACGAAACCGCTTTTTATCTAGGCCTTCGGGGGAAAAAGAAAAAACTTCGTATAAATTAAGCTGGTCGACAAATAATGGCGCCAATTTATTGGTCCAATCATTAAAATCACCCGCAATAATTAACGGCGCATGCTCTGGGACCAGGTCTTTGATGCGCTGTACTAGCGCTTGTGTCTGGCGTGTACGCCCACCCGCAAATAACCCCAGATGCACCACAATACAATGCACTGGCGTGTCATCAATCTCAACCACCGCGTGCAGCAAACCCCGCTGCTCTAAGCGATGATCTGAAACGTCTTGGTTTTCAAACTGTAAAATGGGATAGCGGGAGAGCAACGCATTACCATGATCCGTATGTTGGCGTACGGCATTACAACCATACGCCGTTTGCATGCTCAGCGCGGCAGCTAAAGACTCGTGTTGCGCATCTAAGGTAGCACGCCGCTCATTACGGCCTTGGACCTCTTGCAGAAACAATAAATCCGGTGCCAAATTGTAGAGCCCAAGCCGCAAGTCAGCTAACGATTCACGATTTCCCGTAGCTGAACGACCTTTGTGAATGTTATAGCTAACAACGCGGACAATGGACACACATGACTCCTATTAAACCGTCGGTTTAGGCTCCGTAGGACGCAAACGGATATGTAGCTCTTTGAGCTGTTTCTCATCCACTGCAGAAGGCGCTTGAGTTAACAAGCACTGCGCACGCTGGGTTTTGGGGAAAGCAATAACATCGCGAATGGAGTCGGCCCCGGCCATCATTGTGACCATGCGGTCCAAACCAAAAGCGACCCCACCATGCGGCGGCGCCCCGTACTGCAAGGCATCAAGCAAGAAGCCAAATTTTTCACGGGCTTCGTTTTCATCAATACCCAACGCGGCAAAGACTTTGCTTTGGACATCAGCGCGATGAATACGCACGGAACCACCGCCCATTTCCCAGCCATTCAATACCATATCATAGGCTTTGGCTAAGACTTTTTGAGGCTCGGTTGTTAGTAGGTCTTCGTGACCGTCTTTGGGGCTGGTAAAGGGGTGATGAGCAGCGACATAGCGCTTGTCTTCCTCGTCGTACTCAAACATAGGGAAATCCACCACCCACAATGGTTTCCAACCAGGGGTAAACAGACCGTTTTTGCGACCATGATCACTGTGACCGATTTTAATGCGTAGCGCCCCGATCGCATCATTAACGACCTGTGTTTTGTCAGCACCAAAGAAAATCAAGTCGCCATCCTGCGCTCCGGTACGCTCAATGAGCTGACTAAGCGCTGCGTCATGAATATTTTTAACAATAGGAGACTGTAAACCACCTGGAATGGTTTTGGCATCGTTAACTTTGATGTAGGCCAAACCTTTAGCGCCATAGATTCCGACAAATTTGGTATAGGCATCGATCTCGCTGCGGGTCAGCTCGCCACCACCTGGAACACGCAGTGCTACGACGCGGCTGTTAGGGTCGTTGGCTGGACCGGAGAAAACTTTAAAGTCCACGTCTTTCATCAGGTCTGCCACATCGGTGAACTCGAGGTTAACGCGTAAGTCGGGCTTATCCGAACCAAAACGGTGCATGGCTTCTTGCCAAGTCATGGTAGGGAAAGGGTTAGGGAGCTCGACATCCAAAACCGTTTTAAAAACATGACGTACCATGTTTTCAAAAATCTCACGGATTTGTTCCTCGTTAAGGAAAGAGACCTCGCAGTCAATCTGTGTGAATTCTGGCTGGCGATCCGCGCGTAAGTCTTCGTCACGGAAGCATTTGGTGATTTGGTAGTAGCGATCAAAACCCGATACCATCAGCATCTGTTTAAATAGCTGTGGCGACTGGGGTAAAGCAAAGAATTCGCCGGGGTTAACACGAGATGGGACTAAATAGTCACGCGCGCCTTCGGGAGTGCTTTTGGTTAGCACGGGGGTTTCGATATCAATAAAACCTAAGTCGTCCAAGTAGTTGCGCACGGCACGTGTGACCTGATGGCGCAACATGAGGTTTTTTTGCATTTGAGGGCGACGTAAGTCCAAGACACGATGCGTTAAGCGCGTGGTCTCGGATAGGTTGTCGTCATCCAGCTGGAACGCAGGCGTTACAGAAGGATTAAGGATTTCGATTTCAGAGCAAACGACTTCAACCTGACCAGAGGGTAGATCGGGATTAACCGTGCCCTCGGGGCGCTCACGGACCTCGCCAGTAATGCGTAAGCAGTATTCATTACGGATGCGCTCGGCTGTGGCGAACATATCGGCATTGTCCGGATTAACCACCACCTGCGCTAAGCCAGCGCGGTCGCGTAAGTCGATAAAAATCACACCACCATGGTCGCGGCGGCGGTGAACCCACCCAAACAAGGTGACCGTTTGACCCAGATGTTGGGTGTTTAATTCGCCGGTGTAGCAGGTACGCATCTAGGATGACTCCAGTAAACTTGTAAAAAAATATAGGATTAAAAGGGCGCCGAGCGCCCTATGGTTTAGTCAGAGGAACCGCCGGATGAGGCACTATTGGATTTAGGGCCATCACGGAAATCGGTTACGTACCAACCATCACCTTTTAGTTGAAAGCCAGCGGCTGTGACCTGTTTTACGTAGGTTGACTGATTGCACGCGGGACAAACCGTCAGCACAGGATCAGACATTTTCTGTAAGACGTCTTGCTCATGATCACAAGCGCTGCATTTATAAGCATAAATAGGCACGACTAATCCTATAAATCAATAATCAAACAAACACAATGCGCTAATTTTAGCGCGTTTGCGCACCCAACGTACAGTGCTTGGGTACGCAACACCCAGTTTTCATTAAAAAGAGGTGGGCAATAAAAACATACCCGCCGCAATTAACGTGGGGACGGCTGCGGCCATTAACAAGCGCAAGGGAGAAATCGCGCCATCGGGGAAAGTACCTTTTAGAATCGAGAACCCCGCTGGGTTAGGTGCATTCGCGATTACAGTTAAGCCACCGCCGGTCACCGCCCCCGCCACCAGCATATAACGCCAAAGCTCGCTAGTGCCCTCGACCAAAGAGCCAAGATAAGTCAGCGCCGCATTATCTGTGATCGCTGTTAACGCCGTCGCTCCTACAAAGAGGGCCAAGGGGGACATACCACCCAAGAGGCCTTGCAACCACCATTTTTGCAAACCGCCTAAAATCACCAATCCCGCTAAGAAAAAGCCCACCATCAACCCCTCGCGAATCAAGAGCGGGTTTTGATGTTTGGAGTAAGCGTGTGCATACCCCACAAACATCATTAACATGCCCAAAAAGATCACAGGGTGGTGAGCGGACAAAACAATACCCACTAAAAATAGCAAATGAATGCCCATAACAACCCATGGCACATCTGGACGCTGCTTGGTATCAGTAGGTTGGGGAATCGATTCGGGAGCCTCCACTAAAGCAGAGCGGCTAATAAAGGTCAAAAGCGCGGCATTGATCAACACAGCCACCGCGGCACGCCAACCAAAGTGTGTCGCCATATAGGCCGTGTCCCAATTAAAGGTTTGCGCCACCATGAGTACGGGTGGAGCCGCATACGAGGTCAGTACCCCACCGATGGAAATATTGACAAATAAGACCCCAATAGTGAGGTATTTAAAGACCGCTCTACCAGAGCGCTTAAAATATTGATCCCTTAATAACAAGGCCGCCAGTGTCATCGCCGCTGGCTCCGTAATTAAGGAACCAAAAAGTGGCACCACGGACATGGTGACAAAGAACATGGCGTACTCATTGCGAATCGGTAGAACATTAGCAATGACTTTGACAAGCTTAGACACCATTTCTAGTATGGGGCGGCTCGCTGCGACCACCATGATCGCAAAAAC
>JAAYRP010000058.1 GCA_012518715.1 Alcaligenaceae bacterium
CAGCAGCCAGTTTGCGGCAGCAGCGTCGTGTCCCTTATTCGATCACCCAAGCGAATCGAGAGATTTATGATTGGCAAGCGGGTTATGCCGATCCCGATCAGGGCGAGCACTATGTACGAGTGCGGGTGGAGCAGGCGCAGTCTGCCGCTAGCCTAATTGAAGGCGAATCGAATGTTAGAGCTTTAGCTCCAGGCTATTTTTTTCATTTAAAGCAAAGTCCGCGTCAGCAGGATTGTCAAGATTACTTATTGGTAGCCGTACGCTATGAGTTGAGCGAGGCGGGATATTACAGTGGGGACGCGACCGGTGAAGGTAGTTATCTGCTGGCTTTTAGTGCACAGCCAGCCGATATCCCTTATCGAGCTCCGTTTGTCACCCCTAAGCCAAAGACCAATGGGCCGCAAACGGCAATTGTCACTGGGCCTGCTGGAGCAGAAATCTATACGGATAAGTTTCAGCGTGTCAAGGTGCTATTTCGTTGGGACCGTTATGGTTTAGCGAATGAGCAATCCTCATGTTGGATTCGCGTTTCCAACGATTCTGCAGGAGCTGGCTTTGGTTCGGTGGTGCCGCCTCGTGTTGGTCAGGAAGTGGTGGTGGACTTTATTGGTGGCAATCCTGATCGACCGGTAATTATTGGGCGCGTATACAACGACCAGCAAATGCCTGCGTTTACGCCTTCGCCCACCCAATCTGGTTTTGTGAGTCGGTCTTTTGGTGGAGGAGGCGCAGCCAATGCGAATCATTTGATTTTTGATGATGCCGCGGGGGCCGAGCTGGTGCATTTGCATGCAGAGCGTAACGCAAAAAACACCACGGAAATGAATTATGACCAGCAGGTGGGAGTGGATCACCATTTGCAAGTTGGGAATAATCACCAAATTGAGATTGGTAATAATTTAATGACGGTAATTAAGGCCATGGAGCAACGCTTAGTGCAGGCCGAGCAACGTATTCAAGTCAATAGCAATGCGCTTCATCAATATGACAGTAATTTTGAGCAGCGTATCAGTGGGATGGAAGAGCGTGTGACGGAAGCGGAGCAACGCATCCGTGTAAATAGCCATGCAATTCATCAGTATCAGGGTAACCTAGATAGTGAAATTGTAGGCAATGAGACAAAGCGCGTTAAATCGAATCATCATTTAGAGGTGGATGGAGCAGCCTCTAATCAGCAGCAATCGCTGACGTGTCTGGTGAGCCA
Organism: Alcaligenaceae bacterium; assembly: GCA_012518715.1. GTDB lineage: Bacteria > Pseudomonadota > Gammaproteobacteria > Burkholderiales > Burkholderiaceae_B > Paenalcaligenes > Paenalcaligenes hermetiae. The sequence goes on from JAAYRP010000058.1 coordinate 1,205, forward strand.
AGATAGTAAAGAAACCGTACAAGGCAATAAAGACACCACTGTGCAGGGCACTTTTTGGCATCGAGTAAAAGAGTTAGTGGAAATTACAGAAAGCAAGAAATTTACTGTGAAGCCTTATAGCATGGGGGTAACGGGGATGAGCGTAAGCGGCACGCTGGTTAGCGCGAGTGCGACGCTTGCAAGTGCTAGTGCTACAGGTGTGAGTGCTTCTTATAAAGGCCATGAAATCAAGACGAAGAGGACCAAAGAAGATATTGCTGCTAAAGAACGTTCAATCAGGCTGTCAGAGATTCGCAGCGAGGTCCTGGTGAGATCAATGATTGGTGTGAAAAAAAAGCAGGCTGGGATGCAGCGTGAGATGAGCGGCTTAAAAAACAGTATGAGCGCCTTGGACAGTCGTACTAACGGCTTAACGAGTGTGAACTAAGGGGGCAGTGGTGATGTTGGGGTATATAGGACTAGCCTTAGATTGGATCGGCTTGTATTCATTTCTTATCGGAGCGATCGCAATGGCTATTTTCGGGCTAGTGCGGTATTACAAGAAGAGCACCACATTGCTGGATAATATCGTCTTTCTTGGCATGATATTGTTTTTTTTGGCCGTGCATTTCTTGGTGTTTAAACCCTTTTTGATTGATCCACGTAATGACCAGCTTTATCTGGCAGAGCATGGCGTGACGACTAAGGGGTGTATTAGTTCTTTAGAAGACACCGCGGTGTATAGGAATGGGATGCCTGTATTAAAGATGTTGATGCGATATGATTTTGGTGACAAGGCTTATGAAACCGTGGTCGAGCAAGCGATTCCCTATTCTGTCTTATCAGAGGTGCGAGTCGGGCGGTGTTTCGCGTTATTAGTCGACCCTGACAATCCGCGGCGTGTGATCTTGCGCTAAACATAACCCTAAATCATAACTAAAAACCAAAAAATGAGCCGCCGTTGAGTCATGTCTATTAAAGCGATTAAGCCATTACGGCTTTCTTTATTGTATCGCCCCTATCAGTGGCATGGTGCTAATCATTTAGCAGTTACGGCGGTGGCATTGGTGGACTTCTCGGGGCCTCGGCCTTTGTTAGTATCCGATATGGAGTTATGGCGCCAGTGTATTCCAGAAATGGATTGTGAGGGTTTATTGGATTTAGTGTTACCCAAACAGGTACCGGAATACTTAGTGGCCGCCCAAGCGTATACGACACACCAAGATCAAAAAAACCAAGTGATGGTGAAAGCAAAGGTAGGCGAGCTAGAAAAATCCTTGGTGGTATTTGGGCAAAGGCATTGGGTTGATGAGAGAACCTTTTCCGTGCCCCAAGCGTTTGAATGCATGCCATTGCATTGGGCGCATACGTATGGGGGAGTAAACTTCGCCAACAACCCTCAGGGTAAAGGGATAGATACTGACCCGTACACAGGGCAGGTGCTTTTGCCTAATGTGGAAGGGTTAACAGATCGGGTGCAGCAGCGGCGAGATCAAGGTAAACCGGCATCCTTTGGGCCAATCCCTATGTTGTGGCCACAGCGTTATCAATATATAGGAAGCTATACAGATCATTGGCGGCAGTACGAGTCCCCCGGTTTTTTTGCAGATATGAGTCCATTATTTTTTAATGCGGCAGCAGAGGATCAGTGGTGGCCACAGCGAGATGAGGTGCCTTTAGGTGCGGATTTTGCTTTTTGGCATATGCACCCCACTAAAGCCTGTTGGCAAGGGCGTTTACCTGAGTGGCGGATCCGGTGCTTTATGCAACAAAAAGTAGCCGGGGTGTGGCAGGATAAGGAAATGCCCTTACGAGCGACAACCGTGTGGTTTATTCCACATCAAGAGCGCGCGGTGTTGCTCTTTCATGGCAGTGTGCCGGTCGCTGAGCATGATGCCAGTGATGTAAAAACATTGATG
>JAAYRP010000059.1 GCA_012518715.1 Alcaligenaceae bacterium
ACCGCATAGGGGGATAAGGGGTTACCAATGGTATGTTCAACCTTTGGCAAAGCAGGATGATCCCCATAGGTTGAGCTCGAAGCGGCGTACACAAAAGACTTAACCCCAGCATCACGTGCTGCAACCAACATATTTAGCTGCCCCGCAATATTAACGGCGTTAGTAGTCAGTGGGTCGTTAATAGAACGTGGCACCGAGCCTAAAGCGGCTTGGTGCAAAACATAATCTATCCCACGGCATGCTTGCTCACACGTTGCCAAATCTCGAATATCGCCCTCGATAAAACGGAATCGCTCCCAGTTTTGCGCCCCTACGTTTTGCTTCACCTCGTCAAGATTATGCTGAAAACCTGTCGCAAAATTATCCAAGCCCACAACGGTTTGGCCGTGAGCTAATAAAGCTTCCAACAAATTTGAACCAATAAAACCGGCACAGCCCGTCACCAACCACGTTTTAGGATTCTGCTCTAGAGTAGCCCATGCCCGCTCAATCGCTAAATGATGTTGCATAAATCGCCTTCTGTTTGTTACAGACGTAAATCCGATTCGTCACGGTCTAATACATATTTTAAGTCATAGAGCACATGTGGTTGCTTACCCAAGGCCCGGATTTTTTCTGCCCCCATCTGCTTAAACTGATCATGAGCAACAGCGAGCACAACCGCGTCATACTGCCCAGCCTCAAGTGCCGCTACTGGCTTAATTCCATATTCTTTTTCCACCTCGGACGCATCTACCCACGGATCATACACATCTACGTTTACATCATACTCGGCGAGCTCATGCACAATATCCACCACACGCGTATTACGTAAATCGGGACAGTTTTCCTTAAAGGTTAAGCCCATAATGAGCACCCGAGACCCTTGTACCTGAATCCGCTTTTTAGTCATACCTTTGACCAACTGAGCGGCCACATAAGCGCCCATACCATCATTTAAGCGACGACCGGCAAGAATAATTTCAGGGTGATAACCAATAGATTGGGCTTTATGTGTTAAATAATAAGGGTCCACACCTATACAGTGCCCACCCACTAGGCCTGGACGGAAAGGCAAGAAATTCCATTTGGTTCCTGCTGCTTCTAGTACATCCAGCGTATCAATACCCAACTTATTAAAAATCAAAGTGAGCTCGTTAATCAGCGCAATATTTACATCGCGCTGTGTATTTTCGATCACCTTAGCGGCTTCGGCCACACGAATAGAAGGCGCTTTGTGCGTACCTGCCGTGATAATTTCCGCATAGAGCGCATCCACCAGATCCGCCGTTTCAGGGGTTGAGCCAGATGTGACTTTACGGATCGAAGGTAAACGATGCACCTTATCCCCTGGGTTGATGCGCTCGGGGCTATATCCGGCAAAAAAGTCTTCATTAAACCGCAAGCCAGATACGCGCTCTAGCACCGGTACACAGTCTTCTTCTGTCGCCCCTGGGTATACGGTGGACTCATAAATCACGATATCCCCACGCTTTAGCACCTTGCCAATGGTTTCGCTGGCACGGATAAGCGGCGTTAAATCTGGACGCTTGTACTCATCGATAGGGGTAGGTACGGTCACAATATAAACATTAGCCTGGGCTAGCTCAGACGCATCACTGGTATAGCGCAATCGCGTTGCTGCTTGCAGCTCCTCTGACTCAACCTCTAGGGTATTATCTACCCCGCTATTGAGCTCAGCGATACGTCGTGGGTTAATATCAAAACCCAATACATCCCGCTTTTTACCAAACTCTACGGCCAACGGTAAACCTACATAGCCTAAGCCAATGACAGCCAGTTTAATGTTTTGTAAGTCCAACATAATTCTCCAAAAATAACAACGCGAGCTTATTCCGTGCGTTCCCGTTTTGCACGTCGTACTGACGGTAGCAATAGCCAAGCAGGACGACGCCAATACACCAAGCGGGCGTATAACCAGATATAACAACACGCAAAAACCAGTAGACTTGCAGTCAGCAGCCAAGGACTATCCCACCAAATCGTAGCTGGTACTAAGCCAATAAGTACCAACCCCCACAAATAAGGTGAAGCCATAGCATTAGAAGTCGGTGGTACATAGCGCCGCCCTTCTCTTAGCACACTTACCCGCACTAAGCGACGAAATATCAGCTGATGTAGGTGTAAGGAATCCGGCTGATCCACCGGCACACCGCGCTTAAATTTACGGCGCCAAATAGAAAACAACGTCTCAAAAACAGGATAAAACAAAACCGCTAACGCATAAAAAGGCGATACGCTTGGGTTTCGCACCACCAGTTGTACCGCAAGCTCAGCCAGCATAAAGCCGAGAAAATAAGCACCGCCATCACCTAAAAAAACTCGTCCAAAAGGAAAGTTCCATGCGAGAAAACCTAGGGTGGCCGACGCTAAGGAAGAGGCAATAAGAAAAATAGGATAATCCTGCACCTGTAAAGCAACTAGTGCAATAGAAGTCGCCATCAGCACCGCTACCATTCCCGCCAGACCATTGATGCCATCAATAATATTTAAGGCATGCGTACAACCACCGACCGCTACCATGGTAAACAGCAAAGAAATCGGCCAAAAAGCTAAAATCCAATCCGCCCATGCCACCCCTACCCGAGATACCCCGCCTAACAACCACCACGCAATTGCAGCAGAAGCAAAAGCAGCAAGTAAGCGCTTTAATGAGCCTACATCTTTAGTAATGTCTTCGACTAGCCCTGCTACAAATACAGGTAAGGCAGCCACAAACAGTACGGGCCATAGCCAAGTTAGCGTCATATTGCTTGGACCGAGCACAAGCATCCCAGCCAAACTACCGGCCAAAATAGCTAAACCACCGACTCGCGGGGCTGGCCGCAAATGGGTGGCTTGTGGCTTAGACATATCCGAATCCCCGGTCAATCGTCCATGCCAACGTTCAGACAGCACAATTAAGCCGCCCACCACAAAGGCAACGACGGAAATGGATAGCCAAGTAAAAAAGTCCCAAGCTGGAGTCGAACTCACTACATGTTCCTCTGAAGTTAACTACACTTATTATGCTCTGTATTTGTAACAACGCGAAGCTTGATGTCGATACAACTGCTACAAAACATAATGCGTGCATACGCTAAATTTTATTTTTCTAAAATAGCAACATGATAATGGCTATTATGCGATAGTGTGGCAATATCATATTTAAACTGTCCTATCTCTTTTCATTTTTTATGGGGTCAAAATGCCTTTTATTACGATTGATCTTTTTGAGGGCCGAGATAAAGAAACCAAACGCAAATTAGTTCAGCGTCTTACCGAGGAAACGTGTCATATTTTGAACTGTAAACCCGAGGCTGTCCATATCCGTTTTAATAATGTAAAGCGAGAGGACTGGGGAACTGGTGGCGTATTATGGTCAGACAAATAACGTAAATTACTGTTTACATGAACAGGCGGTTTTGTCCGTTTGCTCCCAATAGCCCGGCTGATTGTAAATCTGTTTCAAATAATCCGTAAAAACACGGATTTTAGCGGGCACATAGCGTTGCTGCTGATACACCGCCTGAATATCATAATCCTGAATCGCATACTCATCCAACACGGTGACAAGCTCCCCTCGCTTTAGCTCTGCTTGGATCTCCCACATAGAGCGCCAGCCCACACCCCAGCCCTGCTTAACCCAATCAAATAAAAGCTCCCCATCATTGCAGTCCAAATCACCTTGCACGCGTACCGAGAAAATCTGGCCTTGACGCACAAAGGTCCAACCATATTGTTGCCCACCATGTAAATTAAAAGCTAGACAATTATGGTGTATTAAATCCTCTGGCACCTGTGGCACCCCATGTTTAGCAAAATACGCAGGTGTACCACACACCACGCGCTGATTAGGATACAAGCGCACAGCAACATAATTCGGGTCATAAACCGCTCCGACGCGAATCGCCATGTCATAACCTTCGCGTACCAAATCAATCACACTATCCGTAAAATTAAAAGACAAGCGCAGGTCTGGATATCGCTTTTTAAATGCTAATACATGTGGAGCCACATGCTGGCGCCCAAATGACGCTGGTGCCGAAACCACCAAATGCCCACGCATGGCATTGTGCTGGTCGCTAATACTGGCTTCTGCCATCTCAAAATCATGCAACAACTGCTTACACTGTTCTAAGAATTGCTCACCCAGATCCGTCAAGGTCAAACCTCGCGTAGAGCGATGCATTAAACGTACACCTAAACGTTTTTCTAATGCATCGAGCCTACGCCCTAATACCACAGGTGTCACTCCCTCTTGGGCCGCGGCCGCTGCAAAACTCCCTTTTTCTGCGACCAAAACAAAACTACGAATTTCCGTATAGCGACTCATAATGCCTATTTAAGAAAAAGATGCGGTATAACAGGAAAAGAAAGACAAAATCATTTTATGTTGATCACACCAATCTCACTATCTTCCCTGACGACTGCTTGGAGCTAACATGCCAAAGTTTGCTGCTAACCTTAGTATGCTTTTTACAGAGTACGAGTTTCCTAAACGTTTTGTTCATGCAGCCGCTGCCGGTTTTAGTGGTATTGAATACCTTTTTCCTTATGACTATACACCAGCCCAGCTTAAGCAATGGCTAGATGACCAGTCTCTGCCCCAAGTCTTATTTAACTTACCCGCAGGACGCTGGGATCAAGGTGAACGAGGGTTGGCTTGCTTACCAGACCGCCAAACAGAATTTCAAGAGGGGGTACATATAGCCATGGAGTACGCCAATACTCTAGGTAATGAGCTCATGCACTGTATGGCGGGGATACGTCCAGAGGGTTTATCTTATACCAAAGCCCTTGATACCTATTTGACTAACCTTGCCTATGCCACGGATATTGCGGCGCAACATAACCGTGCAATTTGTATTGAGCCGATCAACCCTTACGATATGCCGGGCTACTTTTTACAACAAAGCGAACAAGCGGTAGAAATCATCAATGAACTGAATCGAACAAACCTCAAGTTGCAATACGATATTTATCACGCCCAACGCATAGAAGGTCATATTAGTCATACCCTAGAGCGTTTCTTAACTTATATCGGCCACATTCAAATTGCGAATTCCCCCGGACGCCATGAGCCCCATCTAGGGGAAATCAATTATGACTTTATTTTTCATTTAGTGGATCATTTAGGTTATGCCGGCTGGATAGGTTGTGAGTACCTACCTGCTGCAACCACAGCAGAAGGATTAAGCTGGCTACGCCGTTACCAACCCCAAAGGACAAAATAATGGAGAATATTGCATTTATTGGTTTAGGGATTATGGGTGTTCCCATGTGCTTAAATCTGCTTAAAGCCGGTTATCCAGTAAACACCTACACCCGTAGCCACACCCACTCCTCTATACCCGAAGCCGGTGCCCATCTTTGTGATAGCCCGCGAGCGGCCGCTGAAAAAGCTGACATTATTATTCTTATTGTGAATGACACCCCGAACGTTGAGCAGGTTTTATTTGGGGAAAATGGCGTCATCGAAGCCAATCTACAGGGTAAGGTCATCGTGGATATGAGTACGATTTCCCCTGTCGCTACCAAAACATTTGCGCAGAGAGTTCAAGCCGCAGGCGCTGACTATTTGGATGCGCCTGTTTCTGGCGGCGATGTAGGCGCGCAAGCGGGTACATTAAGCATTATGGTGGGAGGCTCTGAGTCCGCTTTTCAACGTGTGTTACCACTTTTTCAAGTGATGGGCAAAAACATCACTCATGTCGGCGATGTGGGTGCTGGTCAAATTACGAAAATGGCCAACCAAGTCATTGTGGCACAGAGCATCCAAGCCGTTGCAGAAGCCTTAGTGCTCGCCTCTAAAGCCGGGGCGGACCCAGAAAAAGTACGACAAGCGCTCATGGGAGGGTTTGCAAACTCACGGATTTTAGAGGTGCACGGTAAGCGCATGACCGCGGGCACATTTACCCCTGGGTTTAAAGTCAACCTACATCAAAAAGACATCACCAGTGCGCTCAACACAGCTCGCGAACTCGGGGTGGCCTTACCCGGGGCGGCGCTCTTTCAACAATTGCTCAGTAGCTGCATCGCCCAAGGCGGTAGCGAGTGGGATCACTCTGCCGTGATTAAAGTCATCGAGCAGCTGGCCAACCATTCGATTCGTGATGACAGCTAACCATATTACCCTTTTACGCGCCGGCTTTAGCGCGGCTGTACAAGCCGCCCAAGCCAAGTATGCGCTACCACCCTACTTACCAACACCGCCGTCGGGGCGCACTATTGTCATCGGGATGGGTAAAGCCGGCGCCGCCATGGCGCAAGCCGTAGAAAACGCGTGGCAAGGGGATAAAAGTCAGCTTAGCGGGGTGGTCGTGGTTCCCTATGGCGCTACGCTCCCTACCCAGCGTATACGCCTCATCGAAGCGGCGCACCCTGTTCCCGACCACAACAGCGTGCAAGCCAGCCAACAAATACATCAGGCCGTTCACGCGCTAAGCGCCGATGATCTGGTTCTTTGTCTTATTTCTGGGGGCGGCTCGTCTTTATTAAGTCTGCCCGCCACAGGCCTAACACTAGAAGCGAAACAACAGCTTAGCCAACAACTATTACACAGTGGTGCCAGCATTGATGAAATCAACATCGTGCGCAAACACTTATCAGCGATTAAGGGGGGACGCTTGGCCGCCGCCTGCTACCCTGCGCGTGTGGTCAATTTAATTATTTCTGATGTACCCGGTGATGACCCTAGCCATATCGCTTCGGGTCCTACCGTCGCAGACCCCAGTAGCGCACAAGCCGCCTTACAGATCCTGCAGCACTATGCCATTGCCCTAAGTCCCACCATACAGCATGGGCTCCAGAGCTGCGCTTGGGAAAGCATCAAAGTAGACGACCCTCGCTTAGCACGCGTACAAACGCATGTTATCGCCACCCCACACACAGCCTTACAGGCCGCGGCTACGCTTTACCAAGAACAGGGTTATACGCCTCTTGTTTTGGGTGACACCATCGAGGGCGAAGCCAAAGAAGTAGCAAAAGTAATGGCAGCCATCGTCAAATATTGTCAAAAACATGGGCAACCTGCTGCCGCGCCCGCTGTGCTCCTTTCTGGTGGTGAAACTACAGTACAGGTGAAAGGAAATGGCTGCGGGGGCCGCAATGTGGAGTTTTTACTGGCGCTACTTATTGCCCTAAAAGATCAATTTCCTTATGCTGCGCTAGCTGCTGACACCGATGGTGTAGATGGCGCAGCACCTGTGGCTGGTGCGTTTATTACCGATCAAAGCTGGAACAAAGCCCTGGCTCTTGGCCTTGACCCCATGGATTATTTGCAACGACAAGACGCCCATCGGTTTTTTCAGCGCTTGGATCAGCAACTGATTACCGGCCCCACTCAAACCAATGTCAATGACTTTCGAGCTATTTTACTGCCTGCTTAGATGATAATTTTTGCTCTAAATAATCGTTTAGGCGTTTAGGCAAAAAAAAACCCGAGATCAAAAGATCTCGGGCAAATCCACCAAAGGAGGAGGGTGGAGGAGACAACCGGGGCATGTCGGGCTACAAGGGGTTTTCCCGAGCCTGCGCAACCAATTAGGGTTTTTACTCTTGCGTTGCGTTTCGACATCCAATGACTAAAGTATAGTGCTTACTTTTGTGCAATGCAAGATATATGAGCTTTTTTCTCATGAACCTGTGGTTTTGTAGCAAAAAATCAACAATTTTAGAGAAAAGTCTTTAGGAATAAACCCTAATCGTAGTCGTAAGGGATAGTACTAGATCCGATACGCCGTGGTTGTCATCACTTTGGACATGAAACGCATCGCGAGTTTTATAGGGGCAGGCAAAGCTTTAGCCCCATGATTTTCGGCCGTGGTGCGATGCTCAATCTCATCCAGACGCATTTGCTCAACAATTTTTCGAGAGCGCGTATCGTGCGGGGGCAAAGACTGCAGGTGGCTGTCCAAATGCTGTTCAACCTGACGCTCCGTTTCTGCCATAAAACCTAAGTTATACGGCGTACCCGCACGGCTTGCCACCACACCTAGCCCTAAAGATGCCGCATACCAAAAAGGATTAAAAATACTAGGGCGACTGCCTAATTCTTTTAGCCGATCATCGCACCACACCAAATGATCCACCTCCTCGGTGGCAGCCTCGTATAATAAAGCCTTGATCGACTCGTCTTGCGTCATCAACGCTTGCCCACGATAGAGCGCTTGGGCACATACTTCTCCTACATGATTAACGCGCATCAAGCCAGCCGCATGGCGCGCTTCTTCTGGGCTCAACGTATTGTCCTGCGCCGTTGGTTTACCCGCCGGATTAGGTCTAGATGCTTGAGCGGAACGACTGATCACATGCACCGCATGGCCAATTTCTGTTAACACCGTGTCAAACAAAGATGGGCGTCGCTCTAGCTTAGGTACCGACGCTGTTGGAGCGGTATTTTCTACTTGAATGGATGTGGTCATTTAATCCTCGCATAAAATGTAGGCTTACAATCATGCTATTGTAATGCCAAAGTCGTTATGAGCTTTTGGGCTAAATCAGTAAAAGGACGATACCTATCATGAAATGCACGGTTAATTGGAATCATAATAATGGCATGCTGTTTGTGGCGAGTACAGGCAGCGGTCACGTCACTGTCATGGACGGCGCGGTCGAGGGTGGCGGCAATGATAGCGCCCCACGTCCGATGGAAATGCTCCTTGCTGGAGCAGGCGGATGCGCGGCATACGATGTGGTGTTGATTTTAAAGCGGGGGCGTCATGCCGTCACAGACTGCCAAGTGAGCCTTGTTGCTGAGCGCGCAGACACCGACCCCAAAGTTTTCACCCAAATTCACTTTGCCTTTATCGTCAGTGGCAAAGACTTACCTGAAAATGCCGTTGAGCGTGCTGTCAAACTATCCCATGATAAGTACTGCTCGGCCAGTGCCATGCTCGGTAAAACCGCTAATATCACTTATTCTGTCGAGATTCGGAACAGCTAATTATGGGCCCCTATAATCAATACGAAACTCTCATGCGCCATGTATACGAACACGGCACAATAAAAAATGATCGCACCGGAACCGGCACCAAATCCGTATTTGGATACCAAATGCGTTTTGACTTAGCTAACGGTTTTCCACTGATCACCACCAAAAAACTGCACACACGCTCCATTTTTATTGAGTTATTGTGGTTTTTACGCGGTGATAACAACATCAAGTGGCTGCATGATCATAATGTTACCATCTGGGACGAGTGGGCCGATGCAAATGGTGATCTCGGCCCAATTTATGGGGTGCAGTGGCGCTCCTGGCCCGCTCCTAATGGCACACATATTGATCAAATCACGGACCTGATCAAACAAATTAAAACCAATCCTGATTCGCGGCGCTTAATCGTATCAGCCTGGAACGTGGGTGATATTCCGAATATGGCTTTACCGCCTTGTCACGCCCTATTTCAATTTTATGTGGCCGATGGCAAATTATCCTGCCAACTCTATCAGCGCAGCGCAGATATTTTTCTTGGTGTGCCTTTCAATATTGCCAGCTACGCCCTTTTAACCCATATGGTGGCGCAACAGTGTGATCTCGATGTGGGCGATTTTATTTGGACAGGTGGTGACTGCCACCTATACAGTAACCACATGGAACAAGTACAGCTACAGCTCAGCCGCGACCCTCGCCCTTATCCAAAGCTTAAGCTACGTCGTAAACCGGCCTCGATTTTTGACTATGAATACGAAGATTTCGAAATCGTCGGCTACGACCCCCATCCACATATCAAAGCCCCTGTGGCGGTTTAATCCCTATGTCTACACCCTCGCTTCGTCTTGTGGTGGCGTACTCCACCAATCGCTGCATTGGCAAAGATAACGATTTGCCTTGGCGTTTACCTAACGATCTAGCTCATTTTAAAGCCGCCACCATGGGGCTACCCATTATTATGGGGCGCAAAACGTGGGAATCACTGGGGCGAGCATTACCTGGACGCCCCAACCTAGTTATCAGCCGCAACCCCAATTATGTCGCCCACGGCGCTACTGTTTACCCAGACCTGAACAGCGCCATTGCCGCCTGTCATGGTTACGACACCGCTTGCATCATTGGAGGTGAGCAAATTTTTCAACTCGGACTAGCAATAGCCGATGAGCTGATTGCCACCGAAGTACACGCTCACGTAGATGGAGACACCTTTTTCCCACCGCTTCCTGCAGGCTGGACCGAGGTGCAACGCGAGCCGCAACCCGAAGAAAACGGCTATCGTTATGATTTTGTAGTCTATAAACATCGCCCATCTATACGTAGCCCACTACCCCATCTTCGCCCCAATATTTTTTCCTATATGTCGGGTTTAGCTGCTCAACACAAAGCAGTGAATTTAGCCCAAGGCTTTCCCGATTTTGGCTGTGATCCGGCATTACTGCATTGGCTAGATCATTATGCAAAACAGGGTATGAACCAATACGCGCCCGGCGCTGGGGTCTTAGCGTTACGCCAACAGATTAGTCACTACCTTGAGCGAAGAGACGGTCACACCTATGATCCTGAGCAAAATATTACGGTGACCGCCGGCGCCACCGAAGCCTTATTTTGCTCAATTTTGGCTTTTGTGGGGGCTGGCGATGAGGCCATCATCCTAGAGCCTGCTTACGATACCTACGAGCCCACCATCGAATTAGCCGGTGGCATCGTGAAGCGTCTACCTCTACATGCCCCCGATTTTGCGATTGACTGGGAGGCTCTGGAACAGCTACTAAGCCCTAAAACCAAACTACTGATTCTTAATACCCCTCACAACCCAAGCGGCACTATTTTACAACCCGCAGACCTGCAGCAACTGGCACAACGGCTACGCCGTACTCAAGTGATTGTGATCAGCGATGAGGTCTACGCCGATATGGTCTTTGCCCCCCAACAGCATCATAGTGTGGCCACTCATTCTGAGCTACGCGAACGCAGTGTGGTTATTGGCTCATTTGGTAAAAGCTTTCATATTACAGGGTGGAAAGTGGGTTTTTGCGCGGCTCCAGCTTATCTCAGCGAGGAAATCCGCAAAATTCATAATCTCACGACGTTCTCTGTACATACCCCCTCGCAATTTGCCTTAGCCAAAATCATGCAGGACCCTGCACAAATTGCTGCTGTTGCACCTATGTATGCTGAAAAACGAGCTTATTTTCTTCAGGGTTTAGCCCACACAGCCTGGCGTTTTTTACCTAGCGCTGGCAGCTACTTTATTACGGCAGACTATTCCGCCTTTAGCACAGAAAACGATATGGATTTTTGCCATCGCCTGATTCAAGAGTATGGGGTCGCCGCTATCCCATATAGTGCATTCTACAAAGAAGCTCCCGCCGAGCAACGCTTAATCCGTTTTTGCTTTGCTAAAACAACCCAAACCTTAGATGCAGCCATTGCACGCTTGCGGCGTCTTCAACCGCGCTAACACCCAAAACACATAAGGGGCAGGTATTACCCAGCCCCTTTTATAAAACCAAGTGTATCACTCCGGTGATTTGCGCTTCAGCTATTTTCTGCTTGATATTGCTCCGCGCTTAATAAAGCATCCACATCACTTATCTGCGAAGGTTTGAGCTTAAAAATCCATGTTTCATAAGGCTGATCATTAAGTAACTCCGGTGCATCTGTCAACTGCTCATTAAAAGCAATGACCTCACCAGCTACAGGGGCATAAATGTCCGAAGCCGCTTTTACTGACTCCACCACGCCGGCCACATCCCCAGCCTGTAAATGCACACCGGTTTTAAAATCACCGACAAAAACCAAATCGCCCAATTGGTCTTGAGCAAAATCCGTAATGCCAACCCAGACCTCGTCACCTTTGACTAAAGCCCATTCGTGAGTTGCTAGATATTTTCGATCTGTTGGTAAGCGCATATAATCCTTTCCTTATAAAGCTCGGCCACAAGCCACAGCTGACGCCCATGCCCATTGAAAATTATAACCCCCAAGCCAACCCGTGACATCCACTGCTTCCCCAATAAAATATAAATTTGGGTGGGTTTTAACGGCCATGGTTTTCTGATTAAGCTCGTTCGTATCGACGCCACCACGCATCACTTCCGCTTTTTTATACCCCGCTGTACCGGTTGGAAAAAGCGTCCAAGACTGTAGCGCCTGCCCCAGTTGTAATAAAGCCTTATCCCCCATATCTGCCACTTTTTTTTGCTCCCAACCAGCGGGTAAGATTTGCATTGCGTTTAGCCATTGCTCCACCAGTCGCCGCGGCAAAAAAGTAGCTAAATAATTATCCAGCCGCTGCCTATTCCCTTTTTTAGCCGCCACCAACTGCTGTCCCAAGTCTTGTTCTGGCAGCAAGTTAATACAAATGCTTTGCCCCGGTTGCCAATAGCTGGAAATCTGTAAAATACCCGGCCCAGATAAACCGCGGTGTGTGAAGAGTAAGTCTTCCAAAAACTGAACCCGTGGCTTTGTTTGATTCGATAACATGACCTCGGTACTCACCCCGCTTAAGGGCACAAAAGGCTTCCATGATGATGCATCGAACGTCAATGGCACCAAAGCAGGTCTAGGCTCAACAACCTTTAATCCAAACTGTCGAGCCACACGCAAGGCAAAATCCGTCGCCCCCACCTGGGGTAAAGCCATGCCACCAGTAGCGATCACTAACTGCTCACAGGCAATCGCTCCCCCATCTGTAGCAAGCCGATAACCACTATCCGTTTTTTGAATGGCTTGTACAGCACAAGGCATACGCCATGAAACATTACCTTTGGCACACTCCTGGCGCAAAAGCTGAATGATGGACTCACTGGAGTCATCACAAAACAACTGCCCTTTGTGCTTTTCGTGCCAAGCAATCCCGTACGCATTGACCAACCGCAAAAAGTCTTGTGGCGTGTACGCTGACAAAGCCGACCGGCAAAAATGCGGATTTTGAGAAATAAAGTTTTGGGCGGTGGTACCAATATTGGTGAAATTACAGCGACCGCCCCCAGAAATGCGAATTTTTTCTGCTAGCTTTTTGGCGTGGTCAATTAAGACCACGCGCAAGCCTCGTTGCCCTGCCACGCTGGCAGCCATCATACCCGCAGCGCCGGCACCGATAACTGCCACATCAAAATGAACCGCCATGGATTAGTCTTCGCGAATACAGTCTACATAATAACGGGGTTGACCATCAGGCCCGATATCTTGTGCCAAGCCATGTACATACGTCTCAAAGCCTGGAAACTGGGCATTGAATTCCCGTGCAAACTGTAAGTAATCCACAATCATACGATTAAAGCGCTCACCAGGAATAAGCAGAGGAATCCCTGGAGGATAAGGTGTTAATAACACCCCTGTCACTCGCCCTTCTAGCTCATCGATGCTGACGCGCTCAACTTCGCGATGCGCCATTTTTGCATAAGCATCCGAAGGCTTCATCGCCGGCACCATATCGCTGAGGTATACCTCGGTGGTTAAACGCGCCAAATCGTATTTCTTATA
>JAAYRP010000010.1 GCA_012518715.1 Alcaligenaceae bacterium
TATGTCTACTCGAAGCCGCCTCTATTTTCACAGCTTCCTCGTTTTATTAGGCGTTGTATCGCTGGCCTTTATTTGGGTTCTCCTGCCCTTTTACGGTGCTATTTTTTGGGGGGTAATCCTGGCGATTATTTTTGCCCCAGTCCAGCGCAAACTGCTTTTAAAAACCAAAGGGCGTAAAACTATCTCTGCTCTCATCAATCTCGTTTTTATTCTGCTGATTGTGATTATTCCCGTTATGCTCCTTACCGGAGCCATCATTCAGGAAATCCTCTCCCTCTATAAACGGATGGATAGCGGTGATATCAACGCAGGACAGTACTTAGAGCAAATCATCAACTCGTTACCACCTTTTGTCACAGACGGCTTGCACCGCGTAGGGATTGCTAACCTAAACGATGTGGCAGAAAAATTCTCTGATTTTGCCATGAATGCGGGACAGTTTTTAACCAAGCAGGCCGTCAACATTGGCTCGAACACCTTTCAATTTATTGTTAGCCTTGGGGTCATGCTGTACCTGCTCTTTTTCTTACTAAAAGATGGTCCTGAGCTGGCCCGTCACTGTAGTCGCCTGATCCCTTTAAGCGAAGACCAAAAAACGCACCTTTTCCGAAAATTCACTACGGTGGTGCGCGCAACCGTAAAAGGCAATATTGCCGTTGCCGCCACCCAAGGTGCCTTAGGGGGAATTATTTTCTGGATTCTGGATGTAGAGGGTGCCTTATTTTGGGGGGTGCTCATGGGGATTCTTTCATTGCTCCCCGCAGTCGGCGCCTCGCTGATTTGGGTACCTGTGGCTATTTACTTCTTTAGTACCGGCTTAGTGGTAAAAGGCGCGATTCTAACGGCATTTGGTTTACTAGTGATCGGCTTAGCCGATAATGTTCTACGCCCCCTATTAGTGGGCAAAGATACAAAAATCCCTGATTACGTGATCTTAATCTCAACCCTTGGGGGCTTATCGTTATTTGGTTTAAACGGTTTTGTGATTGGCCCACTGATTGCAGCGATGTTTATGGCTTGCTGGGACCTATTCCCCTCTGCCATTCAGCGCCAAGATGACCTAAATGAGGCTGAGCATATTGAAATCCACGCTGGCCCAATCGAAAGCATTGAACAAGCGACGGTAACCATTCAAGCTCCCCCACCCTCACAGCCCCCTGCTTAATCCATACGCCGCCTAAATAAGGCGGCGTTTTTTATGCTTGAAATAGCAACCAAATATTTACCAACAGCGCAGCGGCCCATAGCCCGCTACGCAATAAGCCAATGTTTAGTATATAAGCCCCAATATAAAGCAAGCGCAATACTAACCAAAGCCCCGCTAAATAATGAATCTGCCCTGCTTGTACTCCACTAAAATGTGCATACAATATTGCCACATAAAAGAAAGGGAGTGCCTCAAACGTATTTGCCTGTGCCGCATTTGCTCGCGCTCGCCAGCCAACCTGCTTCGCTAACCACTCACGCGGCATCTGATTATCAAATTTCTCCCCTCCCGCCTTAGCGCTAACCGCTGCCACAAAGGGCAACAAGGCTGCCAACACTATCCAGCCAGCAATAGACATACCCGCTCCTTGAAAAAAATCCTACTAATGGTTTACAGTATTTTATGGCAGGTTTATACTATATCGTGTTGCCGACATAGCTCAGTTGGTAGAGCAGCGCATTCGTAATGCGAAGGTCGGAGGTTCGACTCCTCTTGTCGGCACCACTTACTGCCCACCGTTATCGGTGGCTTTTTTATTCGCCGCTGTCACACCCTTTTCCTTATAATAAAACAAAGGCCATCGCTAAGGAAAAAAATGGAAAGTATTGGTGTGATTTTTGCGATGCTTATCGCTATTGTCATCAGTGGTGTCATCGTTCGGATTATCCCGTGGGGCATTCCATTGCCTCTTATCCAAATCTTACTTGGGATTGTTATTGCTGGGGTTTTCCAAGAGGGCATGGAGCTACACCCCGATGTTTTCTTTTTACTTTTTTTACCCCCGCTATTATTTTTAGATGGCTGGCGTATTTCCAAAGAAGCGTTAAAAAGAGAACGAGCTAGCATTTTTCATTTAGCCTTTGGTTTAGTCATTATTACCGTATTTGGGCTAGGCTTTATCATCCACTGGCTAATCCCAGCTATGCCTTTACCCGTAGCCTTTGCTTTAGCAGCGATTGTTTCTCCTACCGACCCGATTGCAGTAGCGGGGATCGCACGCAAGCTGGCAGTACCTGAGCGAATTTTATCCATTCTAGAGGGCGAGGCCTTATTTAATGATGCAAGCGGTCTAGTCGCCTTTAGGATGGCAATTTTAGTCATGATGACTGGCCATTTTTCCCTTTCAGAGGCCGTCATATCTTTTGTTTGGGTCGCTTTTGCTGGCTTTTGTACTGGTATTATTATTACGTGGCTCTTGTCTTTTTTCCGTGGTCAATTCACCAAAAAATATGGCGAAGACATTGGGGCAGAAATCCTGTTAAATATTCTTATGCCTTTTGCTGCTTATGTAGCGGCTGAACATATTGGCGCATCGGGCATTTTAGCCGCCGTAGCTGCTGGGTTAACCATGAGCTATCTCGAGCTTTCAGGGCAGGTTTCGCCACTGACGCGCATGCGGCGCGCTACTATTTGGGACACGGTACAATTTACTCTCAATGGCATGATGTTTGTTTTACTAGGAGAGCAGCTTCCCAATATTTTTAAAGGCGCCGTGCAAGTCGTACAGCAAACCGGTCAAACCATTTATCGTTTAGCCCGCGATCAAAAAATATCCGATGATGTCGCTCGCGACATGGTGAAACAATTGGATTTTGATGAAATACGTTTCACCCCTTAGCCGCTATTTTTTCTTTTACGGGGGAAAATTCGCAAAGTGA
>JAAYRP010000060.1 GCA_012518715.1 Alcaligenaceae bacterium
ATCCTGTTTAGACTGGTTGGAGCGACGAGGGCGACGGCTACGGCGACGAGGACGTTTTCCTGTGCCTGTACGTGTTGGAGGAGTGCGCTCAGCGATCAATATACTACGATTTTTTGTATCCGCATTGGCGAGATCCATCCACCATTGAGCGTCTACACTGTCAACTTCTTTAACGGCAGCGCGTAACTGTAAAAAGTCCACAGAAGCCCTAAAGCGTGGTTGCTCCATCATACGCCAAATAGCCCGATTATTAACGCGCTCAAAGCGAGTTTGTGTAAACCAGATCTCTCGCATATCTGATTGAAAGCGCTTTTGAATGGGCATGGCACGCGACTGGAGCTGCAAGGCGTCATCACTGGCATGAGCAATAGCCTGTGCTGGATGCATGCCTTGTTTTTGATAAGCCTGCCATTTTTCACGAACAATAGGCCAAAGCAAGGTCGCAAACAGAAAGCTTGGGCTAATGGTTTTGCCACTGCGAACACGAGCATCCGTACGACTGAGAGCCAGGTCGATAAAGGCCCGATCCTCATCACGATGTAAGAGCTGCTCTAGCATAGGAAAGAGCTGCTCGCCAAGACCTTCTGCCTGAAGCATTGTTAAGCACACCATTGCATTACCGCAAGCCAGCAATTTAATGCTTTCATCAAAAAGGCGTGATTCGGGGACATTCTCAATGAGGTGAGCAAGCTGTGCAATAGGGGCATGGGTGCCGGGGTCAATGGTGGCATCCAGTTTCGCGGCAAAACGTAGGGCACGTAACATACGTACTGGGTCTTCGCGATAGCGTGTTTCGGCATCGCCAATAATACGTACCGTACGCTTTTTTAAATCCTCTACCCCTTGATGGTAGTCAATTACAGTTTCAGAGGTAGGGTCGTAATAAAGCGCATTGAGTGTAAAGTCACGACGCATGGCATCGTCTTTTAGCTCGCCATAATCATTGTCACGCAAAATACGGCCGTGGGCGTCTGTGATTTCATGTTGTTTGTTATCGGCTCTAAAGGTAGAGGTCTCGATAATCTCACGCCCAAAAACCACATGTACCAGCTTGAAACGGCGCCCGATGATACGTGCCCGCCTAAAAAGGGGGCGAATTTGTTCGGGGGTAGCATTGGTCGCTACATCAAAGTCTTTGGGCTCTAGGCCGACTAAAAGATCGCGTACTGCTCCCCCGACAATATAGGCCTCGAAGCCTGCTTGTTGAAGCACTTCGCATACTTTGATAGCGTGACGAGAAACTAAACGCCTATCGATGCGATGCTGTTCAAATGGCAAGCGTTGAGGACCTTTGGAGCGTCGTGCAGAATTAGAAAAAAGTCTAGAAACAAAGTTTCTAATGGTTTGTTTTAGCATGCGTTGAATTAGGATTTTGCATCAAGTAAATCGTCAAATAGATCAATAATTTGCCAATTGCGTTCTTGGGCAATTTGACGTAGACGATCGCTTGGATTGGTGGCTACAGGATGAGACACGACCTCCATTAAGGGCAAATCGTTAGGTGAGTCACTGTAGAACCAGATTTTTTCAAACTGGTCACGACGTAAACCGAGCTCGTGGAGCCACTGGTCCACGCGTGTGATTTTCCCCTCTTGGAAAGAAGGAACACCATAAATGCGTCCTGTATACATACCGTCTTGGCTTTCAGGAATGGTGGCAATTAAATGCTCGAAGCCCAGATGCTTAGCAATAGGGGCTGTGACGAATTCATTCGTGGCGGTTACGATGGCACAGAGATCGCCCTGAGCTAAATGTTGATCTACAAGCTGTTGTGCTTGGGGCAGAATGGCGGGGATGATGACTTCTTCCATGAAGGCATTTTGCCATTCCATGAGGACTTCGCGAGGACGATTAGCAATTAAGCCTAACATGAACTCGGCAGAAGCTTCAGCGGTGAGGCGACCTGCATTATAGAGATCCATGAGCTCTTCGTTACGGCGTTGCGCTTCGGCAGGATCGCCAGCTCGACCAGTACGCGCTAAAAAGTCAGCCCATTGGTAGTCACTATCCAAAGGCAATAAGGTATGGTCTAAATCAAATAAAGCAAGGTTTTGTGGGGAATTCATGCAGACTCACAAAAGAAAAG
This sequence comes from Alcaligenaceae bacterium, assembly GCA_012518715.1. Classification (GTDB taxonomy): domain Bacteria; phylum Pseudomonadota; class Gammaproteobacteria; order Burkholderiales; family Burkholderiaceae_B; genus Paenalcaligenes; species Paenalcaligenes hermetiae. The sequence continues at coordinate 2,087 of JAAYRP010000060.1, forward strand.
CATAAGGGTGATGAGAACGTTCACCTGCTAGGAAATAGGACAAAATAGATTCAATTTTAGCCAATTATACAAACACAAAGTGATTCTCGTGTTTAAAAGCTGCAGACTTCGTTAATACCCATTAAAATATAAGCGTTTCGCTGCGGCTTTGCTCGTAGCTCCGGTACAATTTGTACTTTTAGTAATTTTACCTCTCCCTCGGCTTTATTCATGACAAATAATCAATCCGTATCCTTGACCTACCGCGATGCAGGGGTCGATATTGAAGCGGGTGACGAGCTCGTTTCCCGTATTAAACCACTTGCCGCACGCACGATGCGCCCAGGCGTTTTGGCTGGCTTAGGTGGCTTTGGCGCTATGTTTGAGTTGCCAAAACATTTAAAAGAGCCCGTGTTGGTCTCAGGCACCGATGGTGTTGGTACCAAGTTGCGCTTAGCTTTTGAATGGCAGCGTCATGACACGGTAGGTATTGACCTTGTAGCAATGAGTGTCAATGATATTTTGGTCCAGGGCGCTGAGCCGCTTTATTTCTTGGATTATTTTGCTTGTGGCAAGCTCGACTTGGATACAGCGACAGATGTTGTTGCTGGTATTGCTAAAGGCTGTGAGCTATCTGGCTGTGCATTAATCGGTGGTGAAACCGCGGAAATGCCCGGTATGTATCCCGATGGTGAATACGATTTAGCAGGTTTTGCCGTGGGCGCTGTGGAAAAATCCAAAATCATTACGGGCGAAACGATTACAGAGGGGGACGTGATTTTAGGCTTAGCATCGAGCGGCGCGCACTCCAACGGTTACTCGTTAATTCGAAAAATTCTAAAGCATGCCAATGTACGTCCTACTGATGAATTAGATGGGCAGACATTTGCTGACGTGGTGATGGCTCCAACCCGTTTGTATGTGAAGCCGGTATTAGCGGTGCTTGAGTCTTTTGGTACAGCGATTAAAGGCTTGGTCCATATTACGGGCGGTGGCTTATTAGAAAACATTCCACGTGTATTGCCGCCGCATACGGCTGCACATATTGATCGTTCCGCATGGACAATGCCAGCGTTATTTCAGTGGCTACAAGAAAACGGTGGTGTGGAAGACGAAGAAATGTGGCGTGTTTTTAACTGCTGTATTGGCATGATTGTAGTGGTACCGGCAGAACAAGCCAGTGCGATTCAGGCTGCTTTTGTGGACCAAGGGGAAACAGTTTACCGCTTAGGTCAGGTAGTGGCACGCACCCAAGATGAGCCCAAGGTTGTGATCGCCTAATCCTTTTTGGTTGGGTTTGAATAAAAAAGCTGGGTATTACCCAGCTTTTTTTATGGTATAGCAGCGGCGCCATGCTAGGACCAATAGCGAGCAACCGCATCCACGACCAAATCAGCACGGTGGGCGAGCATGCAATCAATGCGTTGACGCTCGGGCATGCTACGGAGCCATGTCATTTGTCGTTTCGCTAATTGACGCGTAGCGATAATTGCGTTTTCAATGGCCACGTCCAAATCATAGTCACCGGCTAAATAATCCCAAATTTGTCTATAGCCCACACTACGAATCGAAGGTAAACCCACGTGTAAGTCTGGACGCTGAAAAAGCGCTTGGACTTCAGCGACGAGTCCCTGTTCAATCATTTGCTGGTAACGCTGAGCAATACGTGGGCTAAGTTGTTGGCGTTCGGTGGGCTCTAAACTGAGCGTGTGATACCGGCGCTGACGTAAGGGTTTTGGGGGCGCCTCTCGTAGCCATTGGGACATGGGCTTGCCGCTTTGGCGATAAATTTCGAGCGCGCGCTGTATACGTTGGCTGTCATTGGGAGCGAGGCGCTGAGCCGTTTCAGGGTCGACCGTAGCGAGCTCGGCGTGTAGAGCTGGCCATCCTTTTTCTGCGGCTTCTTCATCGAGCTGTGCGCGTAGGGCAGGGGTGGACTCAGGAAGTTGGCTCAGTCCTTCGCGTAGGGCTTTGTAATAGAGCAGGGTGCCACCACATAGAAGAACATGCTTACCGCGGGCATGGATCGCGTCAATAAGTTGTTCCGTGTCGTGGACAAAACCAGCAGCGGAATAGCTTTGAGCAGGATCTAGAATATCAATCAAATGATGGGGCACCAGGGCTTGCTCTTGAGGGGAGGGTTTAGCGGTGCCTATATCCATACCACGATAAATGGTGGCTGAGTCCATGACAATAATTTCTACATCCCAGCGTTGTGCGATGGCTAGGGTAGAGGCACTTTTCCCTGCTGCGGTTGGGCCTGTTAAACAAATAATAGTCGGCTCTGTCATTTGTTATTGGCCTCGTAAAAATAACTTATCCAGATCACTCATACTCCAGTAAAACCAGGTAGGGCGCCCATGATTACACAGATCGGCCCGGTCTGTTTTTTCCATTTCTCTTAACAACGCATTCATTTCGGTGAGTGTAAGCTGGCGATTGGCGCGTACGGCGCCATGACAAGCCATGGTAGATAGAAGCTCATTGCGTTGGGCTTCAAGGCGAGTTGATTGCCCAAAACGTTGTAGGTCTGCCAAAACATGACGGGCTAAGGCTTCGATATCGCCATTGGCTAATAAGGCAGGCACAGCCCGTACGGCGACAGAAGTGGGACCAGTGGGGCGCATGATCAATCCGAGGGTTTCAAGTTGACTTTGAAATTCCTCTACGAGAGCACTCTCTGTTTGGCTGCATGAAAAAACCACTGGAACCAGGAGTTCCTGCATGGGAAGGTCGCGTTGATCCATCGCTTGTTTGAGCTTTTCATAGACCACACGCTCATGCGCTGCGTGCATATCTACCAGAATTAATCCGTTTTTAACCTGCGATAAAATATATACCCCGTGTAATTGAGCTAAGGCCATACCCATGGGGAGAGCCTCAGCGGCTAGCTCTGTGACCTGCTGTAGTGTAGGGGCAGTTGGAGTCGAGGAAGGGGGCGTTGTAAGGGGGGCATAAAAGTCTTGCCATTGCTCAGCACTGGGCGCAGGTTGCTGAGGCTCATGAAGCGTAAAATGTTGTTGAGCCCGCGGTATGGCGCTAGAACTGGGTGGTGTGGTATGAGGAGCAGAAGGCTCTGATTGTTGTACCCGCTGCGCTTGATTTTCAGCCAGTGCCTGTTGCAGATGAGTTTGAATAAAACCAAACACAGCATTTTGTTCTCGAAAACGGACTTCGTGCTTGGCGGGGTGCACATTCACATCCAAAGAAGTGGGATCGACGGAAAGATAAAGAACATAAGCCGGCTTACGATCGCCATGGAGTACATCCTTATAAGCGGAGTGAATGGCCGCAATCATGAGACGGTCGCGAACAAAGCGACCATTGACAAAGGTGAAGGTCTGATCGGTACGACTTTTAGCAAAAGCGGGGCGAATAGTAAGACCCTCGAGACGGATTAAATCGTGTTCGGCTTCGACCCCGACGCATTGCTCCACAAAATCAGCCCCCAAAATTTGCATGATACGGTCCTGTATAGTCCCGGAGGGCCAATGGCGGCTGATTTTATTATTATGAAAAATTCGAAAAGCCACATGCGGGTGGGCAAGGGCTATACGCTCAGCAGCCGTAATGCAGTGCCCCAGCTCCGTGGATTCTGTACGTAAAAACTTACGCCGGGCAGGAATATGATCAAAAATTTGTCGTACATCTACAGTCGTACCGCGGCTGCCGGAGCTAGGCTGGGGTTCTAATTGTCCAGCGTGTAGTACCCAAGCATGTTCGGCATCGGCGGTACGGGAGCGTAGGCTTAACGTGGCTACCGAGGCAATAGATGGCAGCGCCTCGCCTCTAAAACCCATTGAGGCGACAGCCTCGAGCTCCTCGAGAGAGCGAATTTTACTGGTAGCGTGCTGGGTTAACGCCAAATGCAACTGCTCTTTTGGGATACCGTGACCGTCGTCGGTGACAGCGATACGGCGTATTCCTCCTCCATCAAGACGGATCTCAATGGTTTGTGCACCGGCGTCTAACGCATTTTCGAGAAGTTCTTTGAGCACCGATGCTGGGCGCTCAATGACCTCTCCGGCTGCTATTTGGCTAACCAGTAAGGGAGGTAGGGGTTGAATCGTACGGTATGTCATGGCGTTATCTATAAAATCTGGTCACTATTGTAGTGCATGCGTTGCCGGAAAAACGGCGTACAATGCCAGCTATATCAAAATATCATTTCGTTTAAAGGGGAACCATGCCTGAGATTTTAACCATGTTATTGCATATTGATCAGTACCTAGGGTTATGGGTGGAGCAGTATGGGGCTTGGATTTATTTAATCTTGTTTTTGATTATTTTTGGTGAAACGGGTTTAGTGGTGTTACCGTTTTTGCCAGGCGATTCTTTATTGTTCATTGCAGGAGCTTTTGGGGCTTCCGGACTATTGAACCCGGTAGCTCTAGCGCTGCTTCTATTTGTGGCTGCAATATTAGGGAATACAGTGAACTATCATGTGGGGCGGTATATTGGCCCCAAGGTGTTTAGTACTGAGTCCCGTTTTCTGGATAAAAAAGCTTTGCTTAAAACACAGGCTTTTTATGCTAAACATGGTGGAAAAACAGTAGTTATGTCACGGTTTTTACCTGTGTTTCGAACATTTGCTCCTTTTGTAGCAGGGGTGGGGAGCATGCCTGTGTGGCGCTTTCAAGCGTACAATTTTCTAGGAGCAGGGTTATGGATTTTTGGCTTGATTACACTCGGGTATTTTTTTGGTAATGTCCCTATTATTAAAGACCATTTAAGTACGATTGTCTTGATCGGTATTAGTGCGGCAGCAGTGCCTGTTGCGGGCGGAGTAGCTTGGCGCTTTATACAAAGCCGTCGTACTTTAAAATAAATGTATTTTAAGAGATGTTGTATAAAGGCCGTGGATACCACGGCCTTTATTAGGAGCGCTGTGCTAAAGCGGCACCAGATTTAAAATAATCTTGAATGCCATTAAGCATGGCGCGAGCGAGTTTTTCTTGATGTGCAGGGCTGCGTAATAGCTTTTCTTCAGTCGGGTTACTGATAAAGGCAGTCTCTACGAGAATTGACGGGATATCCGGGGCTTTGAGTACCGCAAAGCCCGCACGCTCAACTTGACGTTTATGCAGCTTATTGATTTTACCGATTTCGGAAAGCACGCCAGTGCCTACGCGAATCGAGTCATTGATTTGTGCTGCGGTGGAAAGATCCAACAAGACTTGAGCTACCTGTTTATTATGGGAACCAATATTAATACCACCGACCAAATCCGCTTCGTTTTCTTTTTTTGCTAACCAGCTAGCTGCAGAGCTGGTGGCGCCAGTTTGCGATAAAGCATATACAGAAGAGCCGCGAGCAGATGGCTTAATCCAAGCATCAGCGTGGATAGAAATAAATAAATCCGCTTTTACACGACGAGCTTTTTGAACGCGCACCCCAAGTGGAACAAAAAAGTCCTTATCGCGTGTCATATAAGCACGCATATTGGGTTGGGCGTCAATAAGCTTTTTGATACGATGGGCGATTTGTAGTACCACATCTTTTTCGCGTGTACCGCCGGGACCAATAGCACCGGGGTCCTCGCCGCCATGCCCGGGATCAAGCGCAATTAAAATTGGGCGGTTAGCGGGTGTAGGCGTGACCTTAGGTAGCTGGGCCGGAGGAGGCGTTGCCGCAACAGGGGGGGCTGTTTGACCTTTAACGGTGGGTACTGGAACAGAGGGCTGCGATTGAGCGAGCTGCTCGAGTACAGCCGCCAAAGGGTCGGTATCCTCTGCGTTTTGCAAGGCAAGCAGGGGGTCACGAGCCACCAAGGGGTAAAGATCGATGACTAAGCGATATTTATATTCGCCAATAGGCTTGAGGGTAAAGACCTGCGGCGCAATAGGCTGTTTGAGATCTAATACCAAGCGTACTACATCTGGTTGAAACTGCCCTACTCGTACATCACTAATGTAAGGGTCGTTGGCACGAACCTTAGACACGAGTTCACGTAATGTGGAGTTGATCGTGATACCATGTAGGTCAATTACCATGCGGTGTGGGTTGGCTAAGGTAAAGTGTTCGGATTTTAATTCACGATCTAATTCCAGGGTGACACGGGTGTAATCATCGGCAGGCCAAGTACGCACGGCAACAATGCTGTTGGCGTGGGCGATACGAGGCACGATTGGAAATACCAATAACGTCGTTGCCGAAGCCACAAAACGACGTCGGTTTGGGCATAATCCCGCATCTAGTTGTTCTGTGTGATTGTTTTTAGCCATGTTTGTCCTTTGATACTATGGGCAGTAATGGTGAGACGTCGTCCTTCGTTTTCATACTGAAGGAACAAATTGAGGTCAGGGGCGGGCAGTAGACCGCCGGCTTTATCTGGCCACTCAATTAAAACCACCGCATTGTCTTCTTCTAGAATATCACGAAAACCGGCTTCAACCCATTCTTCTGGGTCATTAAATCGATAAAAATCAAGGTGGTACAGATTAAAACTAGAAACTTTATAGCTTTCTAACAACGCATAGCTGGGGCTTTTTATCCGGCCAGTTACGCCAAGAGATCGTAAAAAAGCACGAGTAAATGCTGTTTTCCCTGCACCTAAGTCCCCTTGTAGGTAAAGGTGGATGCGGTTTTGAGCCGGACAAACGATTTGGGCGAGTTGTTGGGCTAGCGCTATAGTGGCGTTTTCATCTGCAAGATAAAAAGTGGCGGAAGCAAGTAAAGGGTCAAAGCTCAGCATAAGCGTTAAATAATGTAAATGCGCAGTCGAAGGCAAAAATAAGCCACAAAGTATTGCCGTGGCAAGGAGTTATTTTTATAATTTTAGGTCTTTTGGCCCCATAGTTAAATGGATATAACTTTCCCCTCCTAAGGGAAGATTGCAGGTTCGATTCCTGCTGGGGCCGCCAGGGTTAGGAGGCTGACAGAAAAGATAGTGGGAATGGGTTTAGTCTAGTGCTACATCCACGGGTTTTGCCTTAAGATAATCAACCAAAATTTTTGGGTTGATTTGTATTAGTAGACCTCGCTTGCCCCCATTAATATAGATGCTTTCATAATCCAAAATACTTTTTTGTACCCAGACTGGCATGGTTTTACGCGTTCCAAAGGGCGAAGTGCCACCAACTAAATAGCCCGAGTGACGTTGAGCTGTATTTGGTTCACAAGGCTGAATGTGCTTGACTCCCGTTTGTCTGGCAAGATTTTTAGTCGAAACCTCTTGGTCTCCATGCATAAGAATAATTAAAGGCTGTTTTTTTTCGTCTTCCATCACTAATGTTTTGATCGTGATATGTGGGTCAAGCCCTAATTTTTTAGCAGCATCATTAGCACCGCCTTTGGCAGCATAGTCGTAGATGTGCTCACTGAATGGAATTTTACGTTGTTTAAGCCAGAGAGTGGCTGGGGTTTCACTTGTTTTTTTTGCCATGATGATAAGCTAAGTTACGCTCTAGGATGGTGTTGAGCATGTAGCTGACGTAAACGCTCACGAGTAATGTGACTATAGATTTGGGTGGTGCTTGGGTTTTTATGGCCAAGTAAAAGCTGTACCATGGCCACGTCAGCACCATTGTTTAATAAATGTGACGCAAACGCATGGCGCAAGCTATGTGGGGATAAATCTTGTGTAAGCTGGGCTTGTTGGGCGTATTTTTTAATAATGAGCCAAAAACCTTGTCGTGTCATTGCTTTGCCTTGCGTGCTGATGAATACAGCATCACTTTGCCGCTGCCGCAAAATCAACGGGCGAGCGTGTAATAAATAACGCTCTAGCCAGTATTTTGCGTCTTCTCCGATAGGGATTAGCCGTTCTTGGATACTGTGTGGGTTTGGATGAATAACCCGTAGTACCCCTTGCGCTAAGTCTAGCTGCTCTAGGCGTAGCGCTACGAGCTCACTCACACGCATCCCCGTTGCATAGAGAAGTTCAAGCATGCTTTTATCACGTAAGCCCAGTCGGTGTTGGGTGTTTGGAGCTTGTAGCAGGGCATCAATATCGGCATGGGTCAACGGTTCGCTAGGTATGGTCGTGATTTTTAGTGGGCGTAAGGATTCTGCTGGATTGTGATACGTTGGGTCTTGGTCACAGAGCCAATGGAAAAATTTCTTGATACTAGCAATACGTCGGTTAACCGTACTGGGCGAGGCATTGGCAGTGGGATCATTTAGCCATGCTTGCAGCTGCTCGGTAGAGACCTGGGTTAAGTCTTGCGAAAAGGGTTGCTGATCGAGCCAGTGCTTTAACTGTTGTAAATCACGCAGATAGGCGACAAGCGTGTGCTCGGATAAGGCTTGTTGCCGTAAAAAACGAATAAATGCTTCGATAAAAGCCATGACGGAAAAGAAGAGGTTGTCTTCCAATTAATATAGCTATATGCCTATATATATATAGGGGTGGTAAACTACTCAAACAAATTGTTAACTATAGCGCAAGTCAATCCTACACAAGGAATCCATGGTGAAATTATCGCTTAAAAAATCGCTCAGTCGTGTTTTAACCGTTGGTGCAGTAGCATTTTCTTTTGTATCGGCGCCAGCACAAGCCGCAGATCTAGTGGTATCCGCAGCGGCTAGCTTAACCAATGCACTCAAAGAGGTGGGCGAACATTTTCAAAAACAGCACGAGGGCACACAGGTATTGAACAGTTTTGCGGCATCGGATGTGCTAATGCAGCAAATCGTCAACGGTGCTCCTGTGGATGTATTTGCTTCGGCAGACCAAAAAGCGATGGACAAAGCCATCGAAGCGGGATCCATTGATGCCGATACGCGCAAGGATTTTGTGCAAAATGGTGTTGTCCTTATTGTACCGAGTGATAACCCAAAAAACATCCAGAGCTTAGCCGATTTAGCTAAAGAGGATGTCACTCGTGTAGCGTATGGTAATCCTGCTACTGTGCCCGTTGGGCGTTATACCCAGGGTTCCTTAGAAAAATCTGGCGATTGGCAGGCAGTAGAAAGCCGTAAAGTCCTTGGGCAGAATGTGCGTCAGGTCTTAGATTATGTGGCCCGTGGCGAAGTGGATGCCGGGTTTGTGTTTGCTACAGACG
>JAAYRP010000001.1 GCA_012518715.1 Alcaligenaceae bacterium
GTGATCTTTTGCAATAGCTCTGTAGTAAAATCAAAGGGGCTTTGTATACCTAGATCATAAATTTGCCCCTCTGGTGTGAAATAAATCGAGCGTTGATGGCGTGTTTTATTGATTTCAATATAATCATCACCATAGGCGGTTACTGTATTGAGCGCAGGGTTAGTGTCTTTTTGCAGATGCACAATAAATCTCCATGATACGTACCTTGATCATAACGCAAAGCCGACCCTTTTCGTTGAGTGGATTTTCCACTTTGTCTCGGTTCGATTACACTAATTGATTCGGACTTTTGTTCATTTTTGCACATCCAAGGAATCCCATGAGTAGCTTTCCTCGCATAGATCGTTTGCCACCTTATGTTTTTAATATTACCGGCGAACTCAAAATGGCGGCGCGTCGTCGCGGCGAAGACATTATTGATATGTCGATGGGTAATCCTGATGGTGCCACTCCACAGCACATTGTAGACAAATTGGTCGAGGCCTCAAGCCGTCCTGACACCCATGGTTACTCCGTGTCGCGCGGTATTCCTCGTTTACGTAAAGCGATTGTGGATTGGTATGATCGTCGTTATCAGGTCAAACTTGACCCCGAAACCGAGGCGATTGTTACCATTGGCTCCAAAGAGGGTCTTGCCCATTTGATGTTAGCCACATTGGATCGTGGCGATACGGTATTGGTTCCCAATCCTAGCTATCCTATTCATATTTATGGCGCGGTGATTGCAGGGGCTAATATCCGTTCCGTGCCGATGATCCCCGGGGTGGATTTTTTCGAGGAAATCGAGCGGGCCGTTAAAGAAGCCATTCCTAAGCCTAAAATGATAATTTTAGGCTTTCCAAGTAACCCCACAGCACAGTGTGTGGAACTGGACTTTTTTGAGCGTATTGTCGCGTTGGCCAAAGAGCATGATATTTTGGTGGTGCATGACTTGGCTTATGCGGATATCACTTTTGATGGTTATGTGGCGCCTTCTATTTTACAAGTAGAAGGGGCGCGTGATGTGGCGGTAGAGTTTTTCACCATGAGTAAAAGCTATAATATGGCAGGTTGGCGTATTGGCTTTATGGTTGGTAACGAAAAACTGGTCCATGCGTTGGCTCGCATCAAAAGCTATCATGACTACGGTACGTTTACCCCTATTCAGGTGGCGGCTATTACCGCGCTCGAAGGGCCTCAAGACTGTGTTAAAGAAATCACCGAAAGCTACAAGCGTCGTCGGGATGTACTAGCCAAAGGCCTACAGGAAATTGGCTGGAATGTGGATGTGCCAAAAGCTTCTATGTATATTTGGGCCAAAATCCCAGATCATTACCTCGAAGAAGGTTCTCTAGAATTTTCTAAACGTCTATTGCAGGACGCTAAGGTAGCCGTTTCTCCCGGGATTGGTTTTGGGGAATATGGTGATCAGTATGTGCGTTTTGCACTCATTGAAAACGAACAACGTATCCGTCAAGCGATACGTGGTATTAAAGATATGTTCCGAAAGGACGGGTTGCTTAAATGAATCCAATCAAAGTAGGCCTACTTGGTTTAGGTGTTGTCGGGGGCGGTACATGGAAAGTCCTCAATCAAAATGCGGATGAGATCGCGCGTCGAGCGGGTCGTCGTATCGAAGTGGTAGCAGTAGCGGTGCGTGATGTCGCTAAAGCCAAAGCATTGGTTGGCGATCAGGTTCAAATTACTACCGATGGGATGGAGATTGTCCGCAACCCTGAAATTGATGTAGTTGTAGAGCTAGTGGGTGGTGAGAGCCTAGCAAAAGACTGGGTCATGGAGGCCATTGCTCAGGGCAAGCATGTGGTCACGGCGAACAAAGCGCTCTTGGCTACACACGGCAATGCTATTTTTGCCGCGGCTCAGGAAAAAAATGTGATGGTAGCCTTCGAGGCAGCGGTAGCTGGTGGGATTCCCATTATTAAAGCGATGCGCGAGGGCTTAACCGCGAACCGTATACAGTGGGTGGCGGGTATTATTAACGGCACCACAAACTTTATTCTTTCTGAAATGCGTAGCCGGGGCTTATCCTTTGCGGATGCCTTAGCCGATGCGCAACGCTTGGGGTATGCCGAAGCAGATCCGACTTTTGATATCGAGGGAGTAGATGCTGCTCATAAATTGAGCCTCTTGTCATCTTTGGCCTTTGGGGTGCCAGTCCAGTTCTCTAAAGCGCATATCGAGGGCATTACGACACTCTCAGCCGAAGACATTGCTCATGCAGAGCGTTTGGGCTATACCGTAAAACTGCTCGGTATTACACGTGCCCGTGAAAATGGTATTGAACTACGGGTTCACCCGACCTTGGTTCCTTCTTCCAGCATGCTGGCAAATGTTCAGGGGGCGATGAATGCTGTCATGGTACATGGCGATGCGGTAGGCTCAACCGTTTACTATTGGGCTGGGGCAGGTGAGCTACCTACGGCTTCAGCTGTGGTAGCCGATTTGGTGGATGTGGCGCGTTTGTTGACCGCA
>JAAYRP010000061.1 GCA_012518715.1 Alcaligenaceae bacterium
AGCCTGAGCAACCGCCTGACCGCCTTGGGTGGCTTTGTCGGCAGCTTGGGCCGCCAAGCGATTTGCCTCGTGAGCGTTGTCCGCGTTTAAGCGCACAGTACTGGTTAACTCTTCCATGGCGGCGGCAGTTTCTTCAAGCCCCGCCGCTTGGGATTCGGTACGTGCGGATAAGTCAACGTTACCCAGACTGATCTCATGGGCGGCAGTATCAATCGATTCAGCCGTTTGCTGCATACGACTAGCCATATCGATAAGATTATTTTGCATGGTATTCATCGCGGCCAGTAGGCTATTTTGATCACCAGGGCGTAAAGTAATAGTTTGGGTGAAATCACCCTTTGCGATGGCGGAAGTAACTTGTAGTGCTTCTGCGGGGTCACCGCCAATAAGGCGTAGAATATGCTGTGCTAGCCAAGTCATTAAGCCTGCGCTCACGATTAACCCAATGACACCAAGCAGCAGGCTAAGGCTAAGAATGGTTTGGCTCAGAGCTTGCATTTCTTGTCCCATGACAGCTACGTTTTCGCGATGCTCGTTGATGGATTCAATCAATAAAGCGCGCATTTCGCGCCAAACAGGGGTTTCATTTTCTCGCACAGCACGAATGGCAGCGGGTTGATTTTGTAGGATAGACTTAACCCGTTCTTGTTCTTCAATGTGGCGTTGGCGAATGCTGGCGATAGCAGCAAGCCGCTGCAGACTTTTAGGATCAGCATGTGCAATTTGGCGAGCTTGCTCCAAAGCGTTTTCAAATATTTGAGCCGCATTATCTAAATTGCGATAGGCAACCTGATCGCTGGGCTCCATAACAATATTGCGTAATGCTTGCCCCATCTGTAAGCCTTGGGCGTACATAGTGGTTTCTTCGTTAAGTAAGGCCTGGTCAACCTCGATAAATTGTTGAAAACGATTTTTGGTCGTTTGCATACCAAATAAGGCGACGACTAGAGCTAAAATAAATAGTAGCAGTGTAATGCTAGTAGTAATAATAACGTGATGACGCAGTTTCATTGAGCGCTCTCTTGACGTGATTGCTATAAGCTCGCGGTATAAATTTAACAAAAAGATATAATATCGTTACATATATCTTCAAGTTATATATCATAACTGTAAGAATTAATTTTTAGGGTGATAATAACCCTTTGGTTTGAGTGGTTATTATGTTTATCTAGCAAATTGCTAACATATATCAAATAATTAGCCAATCCCTTCCTGTATGGTTGAATTATCAACCAAAAAAGACAGCTTTTGTTACGTGAAAAGTTGTGCTTTTGTATCACAGGAGTTCCGAATGAAGTTCAGCCACAAATTAAGCCTAACCGCTGGCAGTGCCCTAGCTATATTGGTAATTGCCTTGTTGTTTGCCTTATTTGGTTTACAACGAGCACAACAGCGAACCGAGCAGTTTCTTAAGGTAGATCAGGCTATTTTTCATCAAGAGAACTTGATTTACGCTCAGGGCTTACAATCGGCTCAAGCCATTCGCAATATTGTGATGAACCCAAAGAATCAGGCGGCTCATGATAATTTACATGCCTCAGGGCAGATCATTGAGCAAGCCGCGTTGCGTTTGCGTGAGCTTGCGCAACACGAGCCGGAAACCATTGATATGGTGTCGCGTTTATTGGATTTGCGCGCTCAACAAAAAGAGTTACATGAACAGATCTTAGCGCGTGCTTCCGATTTAGTTTGGGCAGTAGATAAAATAGCGAACGAAGAAACCCCTATTTGGCGTCAGATTCGTATTATGATTACCCAGTCCATTGAGCAGCGCCGTGAAAAAATGCAGGTGGCTGAGCAAGGATTGGCTGATTTTATGCAGCGAACCGTCTGGGTAAGTGGACTATTAGGTTTGCTGGGCGTGGCTGTAGGGATTGTGTTGTCGGTGCTTTTAGGCCGCAGTATTTTGCGTCAGCTTGGTGGGGACCCTGTGCAAGCCATGGAGGCCGCTCAACATATTACCAAGGGGGATTTTACCCAACCTATTCCTGTGATGGCAGGGGACCAAAGTAGTTTGATGTATTGCATGGCGCAGATGCAACAAAGCCTTGCGCAAATGACGCAAGAAATTCAGCAAGCGGCTTACTCCATTGATACCGCCGCCCATGAGATCAGTCTGGGTAACGTTGACTTATCCGCACGTACCGAATCCCAAGCGGCGGGTCTTGAAGAAACTGCCGCCGCCATGGAAGAGTTAACCAGTACGGTACGCTTAAACGCGGACAACGCTCACGAGGCAAATCGCTTGGCGGCCCAAGCTGCCGACAAAGCCACCCAAGGCGGTCAGGCGGTTGCTCAGGCTGTACGAACAATGAACGAAATCCGCGACGGATCCGAACGTATTGTGGACATCATTGGTGTGATTGATGGCATTGCTTTTCAGACGAATATTTTGGCGCTCAATGCCGCGGTCGAAGCCGCTCGCGCTGGCGAAGCAGGCCGAGGTTTTGCGGTGGTAGCATCCGAAGTGCGCTCCCTGGCACAGCGTTCGGCTTCTGCCGCCCAAGACGTCAAAGCGCTCATTGATGCTTCTGTAGAGCGCATTGCCATGGGTAACGATCAGATCAGTGTGGCCGGAGATACCGTTAACGACGTGGTGCAAGCCATTAAAGAGGTTGCCACCATCATGGATGAGATCACCCATGCGAGCCAAGAACAAAGCGTTGGTATTGGTCAAATTGGCACAGCGGTGCGCCAAATCGATGACACCACCCAACAAAACGCGGCTTTGGTGCAGCAGGCCTCGGCAGCGGCACAGAGCTTAGAAGAACAAGCCGGACGTTTACGCGATATTGTGGGGCGTTTTAAAGTGACCTATACCCCGTTGTTGGGTGCATAAATAACGCGAAGCGGGATTTGATTAAGCCCAAAAGACTCAAGCAGAACGTGTCTTTTGGGCTTTTTATGGAGCCTGTTTAGGCTTTTTTCAAAAACTCAGATTTTAGTTCGTATGAAATGCCGTTGATGCGACAAGCCACATCGTGATCGCCATCGATAATTCGAATTCCACGGGCTTTAGTGCCTTTTTTTAAATTGGTGGAAGAACCTTTGACTTTGAGGTCTTTGATTA
>JAAYRP010000011.1 GCA_012518715.1 Alcaligenaceae bacterium
AATTGCTAAGTTTCAGCGCGAATTGGGTGCAATGGGCTATAAATACCAGTTCATCACCTTGGCCGGCTTCCATGCTCTAAACTATGGCATGTTTGACTTGGCTTACGGTTATGCTCGCGAGAACATGGCAGCTTTTGTGGACTTACAAGAGCGTGAGTTCGCAGCCGCTGAGCGTGGCTTTACAGCGGTACGTCACCAGCGCGAAGTTGGTACGGGTTACTTTGATGCCGTCACTCAAACCATCGAGGGCGGACAATCTTCTACTACCGCACTAGATGGTTCCACAGAAGAGGCACAGTTCCAATAATGCGGTTGCTGTACGACATAATGGAACAGGAGTTGTCGTCTTAGTCTATAAGCCCTTAAACTTGTTTAAGGGCTTTTTTATTGAACTGTATTCTATTTGTTTGATCTAAATCGAAAAGCTATATTCTTATTTGTTATAATATAGTCCGATACTTATGCGCGCATATTCCATTTTTACCATTCCTGCTGATCTTTCCGCTGCCGATCGTCTGCATAGGCGGCGTATGCTCGCCCGTTTGGGGCTGTCTTGGTTAATGATGATGCAGGTAATGACGTTGGCTTTTCCGGGGTATTTGCGCTCGGACTCCATGCAGCCCGACACTTTAGTTACCCTTGACTCTGCGATCTACCTCATGAACTGGGCGGCCTTGTTGCTAACGGTGCCTGTCATGATGTACTGTGCTATCCCTATTTGGAAAGGCGCCTGGCAAAGCTTAAAACGTGGCAAAGTCGGCATGGATGTACCTGTCGCTTTAGGGATTGTGGTCGCTTTTATCCCCAGTGTTATTACAACGTGGACAGGGCAGGGCGAAGTCTACTTTGACTCGGTTACCATGTTTGTGGCGTTTTTACTGACGGCACGCTATCTGGAGCTATGTGCTCGTCAATCGATTCATCGTGGTCAAGCGCATACTTATATAGAACAACTACGTGCAACATTGACCCAGCACTCAAATCGCATTGCGTTTTGGTTTGTCCTGATTCAGGTGATATTGGCAGTTGTATTTGGCGTGGTCTGGTTTTATTATCGACCTGAGCATGCGATTGCCGTTGTTGTCGCTTTATTTGTGATGAGCTGTCCCTGTGCTTTATCCATGGCCGTACCGACGGCAGTAGCATCAGCTCATGCAGGTATTAGTATTAGCCCTGCAGAAACGGATACAGAGCTACAGAACGTAGCCAATAAAACCACATCGATATCAAAACAGAATTTGTATGGATCTATAGCATGGCATCTGTTGATGACGCCTTTAGCTGCTATAGGTTTAGTAGCCCCATGGGTGGCGGCGATCTCTATGCTGTTATCTTCGCTATTAGTTGCTTATAATTCGTGGCGCTTGTATCGTCAGCGCCTTCAGCAAGCAGCACAACTCGCTTCACATCAAACGGTGTAATTATGTTGGACTCCATGTTTTTATTAATTCCACTGTCTTTGCTCTTTGTGCTGTTTATCGCTGTGGCATTATGGTGGGCTGTGTTTTCAGGACAGTTCGAAGACGCAAATAAAGCGGGTGAATCCATACTTCAGGATGACGATAGTACCGGTGTTGATGAAAAATAACGCTTGGTTACAATCGTTTTACATAAACTAACTCGTCAATGGGGTTTATGCTAAATCCCAACGGTTAGTTTATGTGTTTATTATGAATGTATTATGTAGCCATAGGCACGTAGTACACCGGGCAGTGGGCAAATACAGCTCGGTCATTAGTTTGTATTAACATTTGTTAAAAGAGGGGAAGCAAATGGGCACTTCCGATGTTGTCGGAAAACAGGCCGAAGTCTTCAACTACGGGGTCGTCCGACAGTTCGCTGTGATGTCCGTAGTGTGGGCTGTAGTTGGCATGGGGGTCGGGGTACTGATCGCCTTGCAACTCATCTGGCCTGAATTAAACTTCGAGACACCGTGGTTCACGTATGGTCGTATCCGTCCATTACATACGAACTTGGTGATTTTTGCATTTGGTGGTAGCGCACTTTTTGCTACATCGTATTATGTGGCGCAGCGCACCTGTCAAACACGGTTGTTTGCAGGCAAACTAGCATCTTTTACCTTCTGGGGTTGGCAAACCGCGATGGTAGGGGCTTTGCTAACACTACCCCAAGGTTTTACCAGCAGCAAAGAATACGCTGAGCTCGAGTGGCCAATCGATTTACTCATTTTGGCGGTTTGGGTATGTTATATCATTGTGTTTTTTGGCACATTGGTAAAACGTCGTGTCAGCCATATTTATGTGGCGAACTGGTTCTTTGGTGCTTTTATTATCGTTATTGCGGTATTGCACATTTTCAATAACATGGAGCTCCCAGTCTCCTTGTGGAAGTCCTATTCTGCTTACTCTGGTGTGCAGGATGCGATGGTGCAATGGTGGTATGGGCATAACGCCGTGGGCTTTTTCTTGACCACGAGCTTTTTGGGGATGATGTACTACTTCGTGCCTAAGCAAGCTGAGCGTCCCATTTACTCCTATCGCTTATCTATTGTTCACTTCTGGGCACTTGCTTTTACGTACATGTGGGCAGGCTCGCACCACTTGCACTATACCTCTCTACCAGACTGGACTCAGTCTTTAGGGATGGCTTTCTCTTTAATCCTATTGGCTCCATCTTGGGGCGGTATGATTAACGGGATTATGACCTTGTCTGGTGCTTGGAACCGCTTACGTACTGACCCCATCTTGAAGTTCTTGGTTGTGGCTGTGTCTTTCTACGGTATGTCCACTTTCGAGGGTTCGATGATGGCTATTCGTACCGTAAACGCCTTGTCACACTATACAGACTGGACCGTTGGTCACGTTCACTCCGGCGCTTTAGGCTGGGTGGCAATGGTGACATTTGGTTCCTTGTATTACATGATTCCTCGTTTGTATGGTCGTATCTCCATGGCTAAGCCACAGTGGGTTGAGCTCCACTTCTGGTTAGCTACTTTAGGTGTGGTGCTTTACATCTCCGCAATGTGGATTTCAGGTGTAATGCAGGGCCTAATGTGGCGTGCTACTGGAGAAGATGGGATGCTAATCTACAGCTTTGTTGAAGGCGTAAAAGCAACCTATCCTTTCTACGCAATTCGTGCTTTGGGTGGTGTGATGTTCTTATCGGGTGCTGTTTTAATGCTCATTAACACACTCATGACCATCAAGGGCCAGCAGCGTGTTAACCCTGTTGTACCTTTGAAAAACCCAGGCGCTCGTGAACCCGGCTTAGTTGGCCCTGCTGAAGTCGCTGCAGGCTAAGGATAGATCATGTCTAACGAGAAGAAAAAGTTTTTTTCCCACGCTACTGTGGAAACAAACGTTGGTTTGTTGATGATTTGTACCTTCATCGTGATTGCGATGGCTGGATTGGTACAGATTGTCCCTTTGTTTTTCCAACACTCAACAACCACTCCTACTGAAGGGGTTAAACCCTACGAGCCACTACGCCTGATTGGGCGTGACATCTATATCCGTGAAGGATGCGTAGGTTGTCACTCCCAGCAAATCCGTATGTTGGAGTCCGAGGTTCGTCGTTATGGCCCATACTCATTGGCCGGAGAATCCGTGTACGATCACCCCTTTTTGTGGGGTTCCAAGCGTACCGGTCCTGACTTGGCACGTGTAGGTCAACGTTATACCGACGAATGGCACCGTATTCACCTTCGCAATCCGCGCGATGTGGTACGTGAATCCAATATGCCGGCGTATCCTTGGTTACAGCATAATTCTGTAGAAGGTTGGGACGTACAAAAACGTATGGAAGTTTTACGTAAATTGGGCGTACCGTACACCGACGAGGAAATTGCTAAAGCACCCAATGCCCTGAAAGGTAAAACCGAAGAAGATGCATTGGTGGCCTATTTACAAGGTTTAGGAGTTCAGGGTCGTGCTGCTGCTGAAGCGGCTGTGGCCGAAGGGAGACGCTAATGGTTGGCATCTTAAATGGAATTGCCACAGCACTAGCTTTACTAACCTTTTTAGGAATTGTTGCTTGGGCATGGTCGAAAGGCCGTGCCAAAGCTAACCATGATGCATCTATGCTGCCTTTTGATCTTCCTGATGAAGTGGAAGATCAAAAGCAGAAAGTAGGGGGTTCAAATGAGTGATTTTTTCAGCGTCGGCTGGAGCATTTGGATTACGACCATTGCCCTAGGTGGGGTAGCGTTCTGTCTATACGTGCTCTTTAGCCAACTAAAAGGCCAAGCCAAAAAAGGCGAGGCGATCAGTGATACCGGTCATATTTGGGATGGTATTACTGAATACGACACACCATTACCACGTTGGTGGGTTTCGATGTACTTGATCCTCAGTGCGATTGCATTGGGCTATTGGGTGCTGTACCCCGGTTTGGGTAGCTTCGAGGGCTTGTTGAAAACCAACGCGGCCAAAGAAGTCAAAGCAAATCAGGAAAAAATTGAAGCCATGGTTCAGCCTATTTTCCAAAAATATGCGGACATGCCAATCACCGATATCGCTAAGGACGAAGAGGCTCGTGCTATTGGTCAGCGTCTATTCCTGAATAACTGTGCACAGTGCCACGGATCAGATGCTCAAGGTAGCCCCTCTTTCCCGAACTTGACGGATAAAACGTGGTTGTGGGGTGGGGAACCAGAGCAAATTCTGCAAACCATTACCAATGGTCGTCGTGGCATCATGACGGCGCATCAAAACTTGATGACACCAGCCCAAGCTTCTGAGATTGCTCAATATGTTCGTTCATTGAATAATTTGGCGCATGATCAGACGCGCGTGGCTCCTGGTAAAAAGCTCTTTGATCAATTCTGTGTGGCGTGTCACGGTGCTGATGCTAAAGGTAACCAATTGCTAGGTGCACCAGATCTCACTGACGGTGTGTGGTTATATGGCAGCTCCGAAGAAACCATCGTGTATGGGATTATGAACGGGCGCGATAACCAAATGCCAGCCCAGAAAAACCTATTATCACCCGAGCAAATCCGTTTGTTGGCGGGTTGGGTATGGGGTTTATCTAACGTAGAACAATAATCCATGTCTTTTTGTCTTAAAGGTTAATTATCATGAGCAGTGAAGCTCCTAAAGCACCCGAAAACGGTCAAGACCAATCCCAGGCTCCTGCTTGGCAACCACCTCGACTGGAAAAACAGGTTGCCACAAGGGCTTCACCGCAACTGGAAAAAATCCTCGAAGACGGACATGGACGGATTTATGCCCGTTCTGTAAAAGGTAAATTCGACAATATTCGCATATTGATGATTTACTTTACCCAGATTATTTTTTATGGGTTGCCTTGGTTGCAGTGGAACGGGCGTCAAGCCGTATTGTTTGATCTTGGTGCCAGAAAATTCTACCTATTTGGTATGGTTTTATGGCCCCAAGATGTGATTTATCTGACGGTTTTACTCATTATTTCTGCTTATGCGTTATTTTTATTTACCGCAATAGCAGGACGATTATTTTGTGGCTATGCCTGTCCGCAGTCGGTCTACACCAAAATCATGATGTGGATCGAGCGTAAAGTCGAGGGAGACCGTGTTCAACGGATTCGCCTAGACGAGCAGCCTTGGAATTTCAAAAAATTCCGTATCAAATTTACTAAACACAGTTTATGGATTCTGTTCTCGTTATGGACAGGATTCACCTTTATCGGTTATTTTGCTCCTATCCGTGAGCTGCCCGGCCATTTTATGGCGTTGACCCTAGGCCCATGGCAGTGGTTCTGGTTCTGGCTTTATAGTGGTGCCACCCTAAGTTTTGCTGGGTTTTTACGTGAGTCTATCTGTCGTTATGCCTGTCCATATGCTCGCTTTCAAAGCGCTATGGTGGATGATGACACCTTTGTGGTGAGCTATGATTATGTACGTGGTGAGCCTCGGGGGCCCCGTTCTAAAAAAGTCGATCACAAAGAAAAAGGCCTAGGTGACTGTATTAACTGTAGCCTTTGTGTGCAGGTTTGTCCGACCGGGATTGATATCCGAGAGGGTCTTCAATACATGTGTATTGGCTGTGGCGCTTGTGCAGACGTCTGTAATCAGGTCATGGAGAAAATGGGCTACGAGCAAGATCTAATTCGTTATACCTCAGGACGAGCCATTAGCGAGCGACTGACACAAGCCGAAGCGCGCAAGCGTATGTTCCGCCCACGAGTATTAATCTATATCTCTTTGCTAGTGATTGTGACGGGGGTGCTGATTTTCTCGATGTTGACGCGCGACACGCTAAAAATGAATATCATCCGTGATCGCGGTTTGTTAGGGCGTGAAGTGGCAGGGGGCTTAATTGAAAACGTGTATCGTTTGCAATTAGTCAACACGGCAGAAGAACCGATTACAATTCAAATCTCTGCAGAAGGGATTGCTAATATCCTTATTAAACGTGCAGATAATGGTAAAGACATGTTTGTATTACCTCCGGCATCCACAGAGCAGATTCCAGTGGTAGTGCAGATTCCTTATGACAGTGGCTTAGCTAACGGGATGCACCCGATTACAATTCGAGCCCAGTCCGTATCTGAAGACAACCGGAAATCTATGGCTTCAGATACGTCTAATTTTTATGTTCCAAATTAAGGGGGACTTATGAGCTCCAGACCCGTGCGTGAAGACAAGGGCCCATGGTACAAAGAGCCTTGGCCTTGGTTATTGATGGCAGGCCCTGCTATTGTTGTGGTGGCTTGCATTTATACAATTTACTTAGCAGTAGCTAATTTTGATGAGCCATTATCAGGTGGTGCTGTAAAACGGGGCTTACAGGTTGTGCCGGTGACTGAGGTCGCGCCAACCGCAGATAGATCCGCTTCTTAGCGAAAAAAACCCAATCATTTGATTGGGTTTTTTATAGGTGCTGCAATGGGGGTTAATAAGCGTGGCTTGAACATTCTGTGCCGGCTAAGGCATGCAGAGCAGGTAAATTTAGCAGCTTAACATCACGTTGTTGGATTTCAAGCAGGCCTTCGCGCGCAAAGCGCGAAAATAAGCGGCTAACCGTCTCTAATGTTAACCCAAGAAAATTGCCGATTTCTTCTCGGCTCATACGCAAAATAAATTCGTAGGGTGAATAGCCCAAAGCCGTGAGGCGGTCTGACATGTTGATTAAAAAAGCGGCTAAGCGCTGCTCGGAGCGTAATGAACCTAAAGTCATCATGATGCTGTGAGAGCGATTGATTTCTTTACTCATCAAGCGACGTAGCTGTGTTTGCAGCATGGGTAGTTGCATGGCAAGGCGATCAAAATCATCAAGGCGCATCACGCAGACCTCGCTGTCTTCCAGTGCAATAGCATGGGATACCTGGGTGTTGTTCAATAGTCCATCCATGCCTACGATTTCGCCTGGCAGTAAAAATCCAGTAATTTGGACTTGTCCCGTTGCGTCTTCAAGTTGAGTTTTAATGCTGCCCGAACGTAATGCATAGACCGCTTCGGCAGGATCTCCTAAATGAAAAAGAGGACTACCTTTGCTCAAGCGGATGCGTTCTTGTATGAGTTCGTCGAGTTTATTTAGCTCTGGAGCTGGCATACCTAAGGGTAAGCAAAGCTCACTTAACATACATGTTGAGCAACGCATTGAGTCGGGAGTGACAGGGATACGTTTTTGCATAGTTTGATGTTGCTCCAGCTGAAAATGTGTTTGCCTTGAGGCAAATCAATATTAATTGTAGCTTTTTCTGTATGCTTAAACGCTTTTGCTTTGTATTTGGGCGAGAATCAAGTGGGGTTTAGGGGGTTAACGTCTTGAATTTGTGTTATTTTTGATTTTTTTGTTGTTTTTTTGCAAATTGTTTGGCAAGGAGTTTTTCTATTTAGATCTCATCTTGAAAAAAAAAGAATTGCCGGCATCTAGTAATTAACATCAAAATATCAGCACGGTTTGCATTTGTATTTCTATCATGCAGAGCTGTGCTACTTTTAAAAGGTATTTACCTTATGCGAATAGATAAATTAACAACACAGTTTCAAATGGCATTAGGGACAGCACAGACCCTGGCTGTTCAAGGCAAGCATGCTTACTTAGAGTCCGCCCATGTGGTGATGGCACTGTTGGATGATCCAGATTCAGGCGCTAGTAGTTTATTAGCGCGTGCTGGTGCAGCGGTACCTCGTTTAAAAAGTGAGCTCAGTAATTATTTAGCTGCCCTACCTCAAGTCGAAGGGGGGGAAAGCCAGTTACGCATTAGTCGAGATTTACAAAATGCTTTAGCTCAAGCAGATAAGGACGCCACTCAGCGTGGCGACACGTATGTGGCCAGTGAGCTGTTTTTATTAGCAGTGGCAAAAGACAAAGGGCGCATTGGACAGATTATGCGTGATACAGGTGTCCAAGAAAAAGCGCTTGAGTCAGCTATTGATGCCGTGCGGGGTG
>JAAYRP010000062.1 GCA_012518715.1 Alcaligenaceae bacterium
AAAGCAAGGCGCTGGCCAAGCCATACCCGCCGATCTGGATGCTAAAGCCAAAGACCTACGACGTGAAATTCACGCTATCCTAAAGCAAGCGGATTACGACTACCAACGTATTCAGTACAATACCGTCGTATCTGGGGCCATGAAAATGCTCAACACCCTCGATCATGCCCAGCTTGAAGCCAGTGACGCGCACCATGCGACACTTGCCGAATGCTTCTCGATCCTATTGCGCGTACTATATCCTGTGGTTCCTCATATTACGTGGAAGCTCTGGACCGATCTTGGCTATCATGAGCACTTTGGCGACTTGCTTGATGCGCCATGGCCAGAGGTCGATGAAGCCGCTTTGGTAGCCGATGAAATTACGCTGACGCTACAGGTCAACGGCAAACTGCGTGGTAGCTTAACTGTCCCCGCCGATGCCGATAAGTCGGCCATTGAGCAAGCTGCAGTCGCCCACGAAGCCGCCCAGCGCTACCTCGAGGGCAAAGCGCCTAAACGTATTATTGTGGTTCCTGGCCGCTTAGTTAACATTGTTGTAGGGTAGTCCATCATGAACGCCAACTCGACTTCTATGTCAGCTTTTGCACGCTTTACTCTTGTCTTGTTGGCGCTCAGCCTGCTGGTCAGCGCCTGTGGCTTCAAACTCAAACAAGCCCAAGCGCTGCCATTTCACTCTCTCTACACCAATATCGCCGAAAACTCGGCTTTTGGCGCACAGTTACGGCGTATGGTGTCAGCTAATTCACCACAACTACGCTGGACTAACAGTCCAGAACAGGCCTCTGCCCAGCTTCTGGCAATCAACCAAAATCGCTATCAACGAGAGCTTTCCTTAGATCCTAACGGAAATGTGGAAAATTACGAGCTACTCCTATCCATCGAGTTCACGCTTATTGACCAAAATGGGCATGAGCTAATATCACCTACTACACTAACAGCGATTCGAGAAATTCCTAATAACCCTAACGCCGTTCATGCCACTCGCATGGAAATCCAAAGCGTTTTTCAACATATGGAATTATCATTAGTAGAACAAATGATGCGACGCTTGAGTGCTGACGAAGTCAAACATGCTTATATGCGTAGCCAGCAACAGGACTCCTTACCCTTGTTACCAGACGCTAACCCGCCCGCCTCAGCAACCTCTTTTGATTAAGCGACTATGTCTCGTGGCTCTGCGCTTCAACCTCTCAAACCCATTTATGTAGTAAGTGGTGACGAGATCCTTCTTCATATTGAGCAGTGTGATGCCATTCGAGCTGCTGCCCAACAACAAGGCTACACCGAGCGCCATCGCTATGTCATGGATGCGCGTAGCGATTGGTCTACCATTTTTGAAAATACTCAAGCGCTCTCTTTATTTGGTGATAAACGCTTTATCGATATCAGCCTTTCGACGGGTAAGCCCGGTCGTACAGGTGCTGAAGCCATCGGACGCCTTTGCGAGCAATCCCAAAACGATGACCAAGTCATCTTGTTTCAGCTCCCTCGCCTAGACCGCGCTACGCGTAATAGCAAATGGGTTAAGCAGCTACAACAGTACGCGCAATGGATTGAGGTACCCTCCATCCATAAAAACCAATTGCCGCAATGGCTCCAACAACGCGCACAACAGCAAAAACAATCTTTACATAAAGAGGCACTGTATTGGCTCGCCGACCAAGTGGAAGGCAATTTACTCGCCGCCCACCAAGAGCTCAAAAAAATGGAGCTCCTCTACCCTAGTGGTGAGCTCAGTCTCGAACAAGTACAGGCTGCCGTTTTAAACGTAGCTCGATATAATATCTTTGACCTGCGCGATGCCATGCTCGCAGGCCATGCAAAAAGAGCGCTCACCATTTTGCATGGTTTACGTGGCGAAGGCGAGGCCTTGCCCTTGATTTTATGGGCAATTGGTGACGAGATCCGCCTCCTTGCGGCTTTGGCCGCCTTACAACAAAGCGGGGCTAACCCCCAATCCTTTTTTAAACAAAATCGGATTTTTGGACAACGTGAGCAACAGCTGCGACAATGCGTACAACGCCTGCCCGCCTCTATTTGGCCAGCGGCGGTACGGCATGCTCACGATTTGGATCGACTTATCAAAGGTGTCCCTGCTCCCGGTCAAATTCAAGACCCCTGGGAAGAAGCCGCGCGCCTATGTTTACGTATTGCTCTGGCCGCTTAAGCGCGCTACGGCGATTTTATTCGACTGATTTACTGGTGTACTGCTATGACAGAACAAAACCTTGACGCTTTGGCCCAAGATATGCTGCGTATTGGCCAACAGGCACGCACCGCAGCCAAAACCATCCGTAATGCATCGGATGCACAAAAATCAAAAGCCTTACTTGCTATGGCTGACTTAATCGAGGTGAATCGAGCTCAACTACAAGCAGAAAATGCCAAAGATATTGAAGCCGCCGAAAAAAATGGTTTAGAGGCCGCTCTTGTAGATAGGCTAAAACTGTCGGATCACGCTCTAAATACCATGGCAACGGGCTTACGCCAAATCGCCGCCATGCCCGATCCCGTTGGTTCCCTAGGCCCCACTATCAAACGTCCTAATGGCATGGATGTCGCTCAAATGCGGGTGCCTTTAGGGGTGATTGGTATTATTTATGAATCCCGCCCAAACGTGACGATTGACGCCGCTGCGCTCTGTCTAAAGTCTGGAAATGCCACCATTCTTCGCGGTGGTAGCGAGGCCTTTCATTCTAATCAAGCACTCGGGGCAATTATTCGTCAAGGCCTTATTGCTGCGGGGTTACCCGAGCATACTGTACAAGTCATCGGCACAACCGATCGCGGTGCCGTAGGCCACTTAATCACAATGACCGACTATGTGGACGTGATTGTACCGCGCGGGGGCAAAGGCCTTATTGCACGCTTAAGCGCAGAAGCCAAAG
>JAAYRP010000063.1 GCA_012518715.1 Alcaligenaceae bacterium
GTTGATTTGACCGGTTTCAGCGAGACGGCGCGCCACTTCCACGATGGATTTTTGCTCCTCTTCGACTTTAGAAACACGGATAGGGCCTTGGGCTTCGATGTCCTCGCGCAGCATATCTGCCGCACGGTTTGACATATTTTTGAAGAATTTTTCGCGAAGCTCTTCGGTGGCGCCTTTTAGTGCTATTGTTAGCGAAGGGGTTTCTACCTCTTTAAGAATAAGCTGAATTGCGCTGTCTTCGATATCAAGCAAGTTATCAAAGACAAACATTTCTTCGACAATACGTTCGGTTAGGTCAGCATCCATAGAACGCAGGCTGTTGACAATGGCTTCTTCGTTTGCCGAATTCATATAGTTAAGAATCTCAGCAGCAGTACGCGGCCCACCCATTTTACTGCGCTTAGCGCCCTGACCCGATAGCATGGCGTTCAGGACTTCGGTAAGCTCTTGTAAGGCATTGGGTTGCACTCCACCAAAAGTGGCGATACGTAAAACCACATCATCGCGCAAGCGCTCGGGAAGCTCGACGAGAATGTCGGCAGCGCGATCACGTTCTAAATGGACCAAGATAGTGGCAATGATCTGTGGGTGCTCGTCGGCAATAAGCTCGGCAACACTATGTGCGTCCAACCAGTTCAAAGCATCAATACCACTACCGCTACCCCTGTCGGCATCTAGAATGTCTTCGATAATCCCCGCTGCACGGTCTGATCCTAGTGCTTTGGTCAGTACAGAACGAATATACTCATTGGAGTCTAAGGTGACCGCCATAAACTGGTCGGCTTCTTGGCGAAAGTCTTCCAGTACCTGATCCATATCGGAGCGGGTAAGCTGTTTTAGGTTGGCCATCGCCGCCCCTAGGTCCTGAACCTCTTTGGGGTTAAGGTACTTGAATACTTCGGCGGCGGCATCCTCGCCGAGCGCCATCATTAAAATAGCGCTATCGCGTAGTTTATCTTCGCTTGTTGTCATCGTCGTTTTCTTGATTCATCCAAGTGCGTAGAACCATGGCTACCGCACGGGGGTCTTTTTCGGCCATGCTGCGTGCAGCGCTAATGTTGTCTTCATAGCGGTTGATTTCTGCGGCGCGTTCTTTTGCAGCCTGTTGGCGCTCAAGGTTTTCTTCGACCTCTTCGCGTAAGGCCTCAGCTTGAGCGCGGGCTTGGATTAACCCCTGGATAATAGGGTTGATCACTACGCGCCAGAACACAAAAAAGAGCACGGCAAATAAAAGGTATTTGAGTAAAGTCACAGCCGTCTCGGTATATATGCTGTTTTTCCAGAAGGGGATTGAGGGATCCTCTGGTTCGGTGAAGCGGCTGTTTACCACACTAATGGTATCACCTCGGTCCGCGGAATAGCCAACCGCCTGCATCACCAACGTTCGAATGTTTTCGATTTCCTCGGGCTCGAGGGGGTGATATTCTTTGTCCAGGTAGCGATGATTGATTACCACGGCAACGGATAAGCGTTTGAGTTCGCCGACCGGGCCTTTTACGTGGCTAATCGTGCGGTCGACCTCGTAGTTGGTGGTGACATCGGTACGAGCATTACCAGATGGTGAAACCAAACGGGCTTGTGCTTCGAGCGTGCTTAGGCGTTGATCAAGGGTGTTCGGGTCGTCGGGGTCTTGAGCAACGGGGTCCGCCTGCTGATTTTGTGCATTAGCGGTGGCCTCTGGGTCGACAATGGGGGCGACAGGATTGACAGGAGGTTGATTAGTTAAAGCGCCGGGTACGCCCTCGGCAGCCAGGGTGTGGTTTTGTAAAGACACACTGCTTTGTTCACTGCGTATGGCGGCTTCGCCGGGTTTTTGGTTAGGGCGATAGGTTTCAGAGGTTTGTTCGCGGCGTGCAAAATCGACGTCTGCGCTAACCTGTGCGCGCACATTTCCCGGCCCAAGCAACGGATTCAGAATAGTTAAAATGCGCTGTACGGCCCGGTGTTCAATATCTGATACAAAATCGCGCTGCGCATTGGAGCTGCCGGCTTCGCCGGATGGGGGCGTGAGCAAACGGCCGTCTTGGTCGACGATAGAGACATTTTCAGCGCTTAACGAGGGCACACTGGAAGAGACGAGCCAGCGGATAGCCGCGACTTGGCTGTCGGAAAGTGAGCGGCCAGGGTAGAGCGAGACCAGTACCGAAGCGGTTGGCGGTTGACGATCACGTACAAATAACGTTTCACGCGGGATAGCTAAGTGCACACGGGCTTCTTGGACCGAGTGAACAGCGCGGATGGAATTAGCTAGCTCGCCTTCGAGTGCACGCTGATACGTGACCTGTTCGGTGAATTGGCTTGCCCCAAAACGGGATTGGTCTAAGAGCTCAAAGCCAACATTCCCCCCACGGGGTAACCCCTGACTGGCGAGCTGCATGCGTGCTTCGTGAACCTTGTCTTTGGGGATCAGAATGGCAGAGCCGTTTTCAGAAAACTGGTAAGGGATATTCATTTGCCCCAAGGCGCTTACAATGGCGCCGCCATCGCGGTCATCGATATTAGAAAAGAGAACGCTGTAATCTGGGCTGCGAGACCACATGGCAATAACGACAATGAGCGCAACCACCGCTGCAGCTGCACCAATTTGGGCACTACGCGGTAAAGTGCGTAAAACGTGTAAGCCGGGTACTCGGTCAAATAAGGTAGAGGCCTGGCTCATGAGTGGGCTCGTAAAAAAGAGTAATACCGAAACTGCATGGTCAGATGGTTAACCGTAATTGACATGCAAAACATGTGTTAGAGAGTGTTAAGAAAGCGGTGCGAGGTTGTTATTAAGCGTTACACTGGCATGCTGGCAACGGTTTTATAGGCCTCGACCAAGCGGTTACGCACCTGGATCGTGGTTTGAAACGCTAAGCTGGCTTTTTGTAAATCGATCATGACATCGTTGAGTGAGGCATCCGACGTGCCTGATACAAATGCCTCGGCTTGAGCATTAGCATGATTTTGCGTATGTGCTAAGCGATTTAGGCTGCGTTGAAGCTCGGCAGCAAAACCACCATGTGTGGCAGAGGTAGATGAAGATTGGGCCAAGGGCGCATTAGCGGCAGCCTGAGCCACACTGCGCATTTGAGATAAAACCGAATCAATGGCAGATAAGGATGGTGTTGTCATGATTGCTAACCCGTAGATAAACCATAAGCCTAGTCTAAAGATAGGCTTGTTTCTACGAAATACTGTACATTTAGTCACGTCTAGTTAAGCCGTTTATTAAGCGGCAAAAAACTAGGCTTTTCGTGCCTTATTGAGATTTATATGCTGAAAACCTTGATTTAGGTAGGCTCCGGTGCTGGTGTTAAATGGCTTAATACCGGATCCTCAGACTCTAAAGCATATAACCAAGCTAACAATTCTGCAATAACCTGATACAGTTCTGGCGGAATGTGTTGGTCTAAATCCACCTGCATCAGTAAACCGACCAGCTCTTTGGACTCATGCACATACAGATTGTGTTCTTTAGCGGTTTGTAAAATTGCATCGGCAATATGCCCATAGCCCTTAGCGACCACACGCGGAGCGTTGTCTGCGCTTGGGTCATAACGGAGAGCAACTGCACGTTGGGCAGGGCGATGATTAGTGTTTGTCATGAGCGTCATCAGCAAAAAGCGGATCGTGGCGCTGGATGTGTAACTGGTCGACTTGCAACCCAAGCGCTTGTAGCCGTTGGGCAAAACGTTGCACGTGGGCATTCAGCTGCTCAGAGGAATCGGGTGCGTTAATTTGAATACGTAAACGTTTATCATCCATATACAGTTTAGCCTCAATTTCCCCTAGACGTGGTAAATCCAAGCGTAAGCGTGTTTGCCAAGGCTCAGGGTTAAGGTCATCGGGCTGTAAAGCGGAGTGAGGAGGGTTCTCGTCTTCGTGGCGGCGCTGAATTTCCCACGCCATGTCAGCCCCAGGCCATGCTTCCCCCCGCCAAGTAAATAGCTGATTCGCCAGAACCTCTAGCTGCTGGCGTACCAGCTGCTGGGCGGCGGGGTCAATGCCGGATTGCTGTAAGGTGACCGCGGCAGAGGGTGGGGTGTTGGTATGGGGGGGTGAGGGGGGCGCGTGTGTGGTTGACGCCGGCGCTGAAGGGCTAGACCCAGGCGCGGGTAACTGGGCTTGGGGCTGTTGTTGGAGTAGTTGAAGGTTGCCCTCGCCTTTGACGAGCTGGGCGAGCTGTGCTTCGTAAAACATACCACTGTGTTGCACGTTTTGGCTAAGGGCTTGGGCAAATACTTGTACCAAGGCTGGCGTGGCGGTGCTTGGAGCCTGCGGCGTGCTCGGTGCAGTGGGGGGCGCGTGTTGTGCCGTGGCTGGAGCCGAAGCAGTAGGCTGAGAAGGCGTAGCGGCCGTGGCCGAAGGGCTGGAAGTAGGGGCGGCGGTGTGTAGGGCTGGGTTTAAAGCTTGCTGAAACTGCCGCGGCTGAAAAAGCGGCTTGTCACCCTGCACCGGTTGGCTTGGGTATTGGGTTAATAATGCCAAAATGGTGCGCGCTGTTCGCCCTAGCGTGGTAGGTGCAGAGGGGGTAAAGCGGTTATCTGTGTACTGTTGCGCCAGACGCCCATCGGGTCGATTTTGAACCTGCTGGGAACGGTCTTCGCGGGCTTTATCTACAGACTCTTGGCCAGAGCGCTGGCGCAGCCCGTCATTGGGCAGAATCCGATGCACAGGCTGCGCTTGACGCAAGGCATCTGGGTGCGCACCCGTGCTATTAGGAGAAGACTGGCTGATGCCTAGCACGGTGTCTAGGCGCTGCACCAGTAGATTACCTAGCGAAGACGGCCCGAGGCTCATGCGCTAAAGGTGGGCGAACAGTACGCCTGTACTACATTTTGTTGGCGTTTCATGTCGCCAAGCAGATGGCCTAACCGACGTAGCTCGGGCATGGCTAGCTGGCGGATTTCGGCATCGTCCTCGAGGATACGTGTTAGCAGCTGACGACGCGCTAAGCGCTCTGA
Organism: Alcaligenaceae bacterium; assembly: GCA_012518715.1. Classification (GTDB taxonomy): domain Bacteria; phylum Pseudomonadota; class Gammaproteobacteria; order Burkholderiales; family Burkholderiaceae_B; genus Paenalcaligenes; species Paenalcaligenes hermetiae. The sequence continues at coordinate 4,947 of JAAYRP010000063.1, forward strand.
TAAATCCATCTGGTTGATGTCTTTTAGGTGTTCCACCGCTTGAATGTAGTGCTGGCTGAGCTCAATGACCTTTCCCCAGTGGTTGCTGCGGGCTTGATCCAACATACGGTGAGTAATATCGGCAATGACTTCGTATTGCTGTAACGTATTAGAAGGGTTTGTGGTCATAGTGGTGTATACCCCTATTTTTTGGTGGCTTCTTTCCATGTATCACCCAAAGTCGTCAGCATTTGCTCCGCAAGATTGAGGCGCTCAACATCGGCATGCAGGTTAGCCTGCATCAGGTGATACACGATTAAATCGTAGGTGGTGATCAGTTGCTCGGCAATATCGCCGCCTTTTTCTTTGTTGACGGCGGCTTTTAAACCGGATTCCACAATATTAATGGCTTTGGAAATGGATTCGCCGCGTTCAGCAATCTGATTGTTTTCAAGATGTAAACGTGCCTTAATCACGGCCGCACGCGCCCCATCGATCAGCATAGCGATAAGCTCTTCGGGGCTAGCACTGAAGACTTTGGTCTCAAGGCCAATGTTTGAGTAGGCCTGAACGGTAGGGCGGCCACCTGGGCCGCGACGAAGTGCAGAGTAAGTCATGGTTATTTCTGTGAGCTGTTCATATTAGCGAGCATGGTGAGCTGCTGAGCCAGATAGTTACTAGTACCTTGCATTTGGTTCACCATCTTGTCAAGTTGAACAAACTGTTTGCGCATGTTTTCCATTTTGTTATCAATGCGATCAGCGGTCATATCGTATTGATCACGTAGCATTTTTAGGTTGCTATTAATGCTGTCTTCGGCGTTTTTAATGAGGCCATTGGATTTAATAAACTGATTCGTGGCCACGTCCATTTTTTTGCCAAGACCGTTATCACCGCTTAAAAACTGCGTTACATCTGCTAGATTGTCTTTGACGGCAGCGGTGAGTTTTTTGTCATCGATTTCGAGCTTACCGGTTTTGTAGTCGGTTTTAATGCCTAAATCGGCAAGTGTGCGAATTGCCCCAGTGCCTACCGCGCTATTTAGGGTGCTGCGCATTTGCGATTCGACACGACGCACGAGCGAGTCGCCCGTTAAAGCACTGCTTTTTTCGTTTTCTACATCGTAAGAGGTTTGGGTTTTGATGGTGTCGAGCAGGCTGTTATAGGCTTTGACAAACTCTTTAACGGCATTGATGGCAACGCTGTCATCGCGAGTGACGGTGAGCTTAACGGTTTCCCCGTCTTTAGGTAGGGATTTTAGGTCTAAGGTCACCCCCTCGATGACGTTTTCGATTTTGTTGTTTTGGCTGGTGATATCAATGCCATTGATAGAGAGTGATGCATTTTTTGCGTGCGTGACTTTAAAGTTGCCGATGGTGGTTTCGGTTTCGGCGGGGTCTGCATTTTCATCACGCGCTGGGATATTGACGCCAAGCAGCGCTTGCAGCGGCTCGTTGTTTTCGATTTTGATTTCAGTAATCGACGCATCTGTGCCCGTGCCAGTGGCCGTTAACATTAGGCGGTAGGGGGCATCGGCTGAGCCATCGTTTAATAGCGTGGCTTGTACGCCGAGTTTTGGGTCGGCATTGATAGCTTTCATCACGCCCTGAAGAGACGTGTCTTCACCAAGCTCGATGGTGTGGCTACCACCGTTAGCCA